>CANGYA010000067.1 GCA_947457925.1 Cytophagales bacterium
AGGAGAAATCCTTTTAGATGAAGTAGAAGTGATAGGCAAAAAAAATATATTAAATCCAGAGTATAGGCAAAAAGTACCTATTCCATATGGAATAGCAGATAAAGTAATTACAGCTGCCCAGATAGAGAAAACGCCAGTTATTGCAAATGATTTATTTATGACTTTACGTGGTGTAATTTCTATTTTACAGGTTATACCCAGTAGCAATGCAGCAGTACCTAATGAAATAAGGTTAGGTAGAGCTACTTCTTCGGGTGGGTTATTGGTGTTATTAGATGGTGCAGTTATGGATATGACTGATGCTGCAAGTTATGATATAATAAAATCATTACTTCCGCAAGAGATAGAAGCTGTTGAAGTAGTTAGACGTGAAACTAATGTAGGAGGAAGATATGTAGAGGGAGTAATTGCCATCTATACTAAACAGATGCAAAAGAAAACACCCTCTTCTATTGGGTTACTTAAGATGACCATGAAAGGTTATGACAAAGTACGAGAGTTTTACAGCCCTAATTATGAGGCAGACCCAATAGAAAATATACCCGATTTACGCACAACAGTTTTTTGGCAACCTATCATTAAAACAGGACAAGATGGCAAGGCGGTAGTAAGTTTTTATACAGCAGATATGCCTACTAATTATTTGTTACAAATAGAAGGTATGAGTAATGGAAAGACGGCTCTTGTTGGTAAACAACTATTGAATATAACTGTGGAGTAATTTCAGTGCTTCTGTTCGAAAATAACAACCTTTGATAAGACTTCTATACTTATCAAAGGTTGTTTTATTATTTGTCCAACACATCTTGCATACTAAACACGCCTTTTTTGCCAATAATCCACTCCGCAGCTATAACCGCCCCCAACGCAAAGCCTTTGCGGTTGTGGGCTTCGTGTTTAATTTCGATAAAATCTTCGGCAGATTCATACCTAACTGTATGCGTACCTGCATAATTGGGCAACCGTTGAGCCTCTATAGACAAAATACTTTCAGGTTGGTCATGCGTAATGGGTGCAAGTTCCCAAGCTGTTTTACGGTCTAAGTGTTGTAATGCTCCTTCTGCCAAAACAATAGCTGTTCCACTTGGGGCATCTTTCTTTTCGGTGTGGTGTATTTCTGTCAAACTTACGTTGTATTGGGCTTGGCTATTCATAAGTTGTGCCAATAACTCATTGATTTTGAAGAAGATATTAACGCCAATACTAAAATTAGAGGCTTGTAAAAATGCTCCGCCTTGTGCCTCACAATACTGTGCTGCCTCTTGTTTATGTGCCAACCAACCTGTTGAGCCACAAACTACAGGCACTCTTTGGCGAAGGCAAGCCATGACATTTTCGAAGGCTGCTTCGGGGCTTGTAAACTCAATCGCCACATCTGTATTTTCGGGTGAGATGTGCGACAATTCGCCTATATTTTTGCGACCAATTCGAAAACTAATCTGATGACCACGTTCTACAGCTATGGATTCAATGACTTTTCCCATTTTGCCGTAACCAATCAATGCTATTCTTGACATATCGTAAATTTTAACAAAGTTCGTAACTTTTTAGGTCGTTTTGTATATTCGCCTTCAGGCGAATGAGTAGTAATTATAAAAATGCCTACGGTTGAATGTAATGAATTTTAACTATTATTCATTGTTCAATTTATCTGACCATTCGCCTGAAGGCGAATATACTTTAATAATTTCCACTTACTTACTACTAATATGTACTACCTAAAGGCACAAAAATAAAAATGCAACTTATATTGTCATTAGTATTACTATTCTTTTTACGACAAGGACACAAATAACACAAGATTTATTATTTAATCTGGTGCTACTTGTGTCCTTGTGATAAAATATTATAGGAAGCTAACTGTTAATTAAGCTGTTACGCCTTGCATTACCTCTTTTACAGGGGTGTAAGGCAAGTTAAATGCTTCTGCTACGGCTTCATACACTATTTTGCCATGTACTACGTTTAAGCCCAACAACAATTCTTTGTTATCTGCACAGGCTTTTTCCCAACCTTTGTTGGCTAACTGTATGGCATACGGCAAAGTGGCGTTGGTCAAGGCAAGCGTAGAAGTATAAGGCACAGCTCCCGGCATATTGGCTACGCAGTAATGCACTACGTCATCAATGATATACGTTGGGTTTTCGTGAGTAGTAGCACGGCTGGTTTCAAAACAACCACCTTGGTCTATAGCCACGTCCACCATTACTGTTCCGGGGTGCATTGTTTTCAGCATATCTCTTGTAATCAAAGAAGGGGCTTTTGCACCCGGTATTAATACCGCACCAATGATAAGGTCGGCGTGTTTAATTTCCTCTTTGATATTGTACTTACTTGACATCAAACAAGTTACGTTAGCTGGCATGATTTCGTCTAAGTATCTCAAACGAGGCAAGCTAATGTCCATCAAAGTAACTTTTGCACCCAAGCCCGCAGCCATACGTGCAGCCTGTGTACCTACGATACCGCCACCTAATACCAATACGTTAGCTGGTTTTACACCCGGTACGCCACCCAACAAGATACCTTTGCCCTTGATAGGTTTCTCCAAATATTTTGCACCTTCTTGCACAGACATTCTGCCTGCTACTTCAGACATAGGTATCAACAATGGCAAACTTCTGTCTGGTTTTTCTACGGTTTCATAAGCCAAACACACAGATTTGTTCTTAATCATGGCGTGTGTCAATTCTTCTGAAGACGCAAAGTGGAAGTAAGTAAAGAGTAATTGCCCTTCTTTAATCAATGGATATTCTTCTTTGATAGGCTCTTTTACCTTTACAATCATGTCTGCAACTTTATAGACATCTTCTATGGTAGGAAGGATTTTTGCACCCGCCAAAATATATTCTGCATCGTCAAAACCACTACCAACACCTGCCGTAGATTGTACGTAAACGGTGTGTCCTCTGTCTGTCATTTCTACAACACCTGCGGGTGTCATACCTACACGGTTTTCGTTGTTTTTAATTTCCTTTGGAACTCCAATAATCATAGTCTTTGTTGTTGAATGTGTTTTGAAAAAAGAACTTGGTTAATGTTGTAAAGTTACTTTGTTTTTCTGTAACAAGGCAGGTTTTAATTAAAATATTTGTGGGTGTATTCCTTAAGATATATATAATTTTGTACCCATTTTGCTCTACAACGAAAATTGCAGCCCTGTGCAACTTTTTAGTGTAGAAAAGAGTTTAGTATTCAGAACTTTCAGAAATAAATGAAACCCATGCCAACAGTTCCCCTTGCAGTGGCTCTACCCTTGACAATTCCCTACCAAGAGAATTTTCTATATGCTTTGTTGCAAACGGCTTTTGCTTTGCAGCTACCTGTGGCAGTGTGGCGTTTACCTGTGCAGAAAGGCGGAAGTGTACGGCACATAGCCATTGGTAGCCAGCAAAATTTGATAGAGAAGCCTATTCACGATTTGGAAAAACTCCCCAAAGGTTTTCTACTCAATCCTTTTGAGAATAGACACCACACTTATTTTTTGCCAGCTCATTTCTACTACAACAGCGAAACCCAACAACTACAAATAACCGAAGGCGTTGATGACCTATTGGTAGCAAACTTTTTGAAACATTTACACCATTTTATAGCACAAAATAGCATACAAAACACCACTTCGCAAGCTCATTACACTACTTCCACAGGAAAAAACACCCTTGCCCAATTCTCTACGGAGGCAGAACGGCAAGAACACTATGAAAACATAGTGGCAAAGGCGGTGAGAGTGATGCAAAGAGGAGATTTCCTAAAAGTGGTGCTTTCTCGTACCCAAGCCCAAAGTTTGCCTGATAACTTTTCTTTAGCCCAAAGTTTCGAAACTTTGTGTCATCTCTACCCTCATGCGTTTATTTCTTGTGTGGCTACGCATGAATTTGGTACGTGGATAGGAGCTTCGCCAGAAATTTTGATAGCTACAGACAAACACAATAAATTCCACACCGTTGCATTGGCGGGTACACAACCCAAAGGCGACATTACGAACTTGCAAGAGGCGATGTGGCGACAAAAAGAAATAGAAGAACAAGCCTTAGTGAGCCGTTACATCATTAATTGTTTCAAAAAAATACGCCTAAGAGAATTTGAAGAAATGGGACCTAAAACCGTAGTGGCGGGCAATTTGCTACACCTACGCACAGATTTTGAGGTGGACATGGTAGAAACCAATTTTATGAATTTGGGGGCTACTATGTTAGAACTTTTGCACCCCACTTCGGCAGTATGCGGTATGCCTAAACCCGAATCTTTGCAGTTTATTTTGGAAAATGAAGGCTATGACAGACAACTGTATGCGGGTTTTTTGGGGCAGGTCAATGTAAATGGCGAAACAGATTTGTTTGTCAATTTGCGGTGTATGCAGCTTTTAGACCAACACGCCTTGTTGTATGCAGGGGCGGGACTCACCAAAGACTCTGTACCCAGCCGAGAGTGGCAGGAAACGGTGCATAAATGCAAGACGATAGGGAAGATATTTGGGTAGAAAGTGCCAACGCACAATTAAATCTAATAGCCTTTTAGACTAAGAGAGGTTATTATGCTTTGTAACACAATAACCCCTTTTTTATTCAAGTTTTACATTTTCAAGAATTGCTCCACATACTCATTAAAAACTTGTGGGTGTTCCATCATTGGGGCATGTCCGCAGGCATCAATAAACCGCAACTGTGAATTAGACAGTAGTCTATTGAACTCGTGAGCCACATAAGGCGGTGTAATAGTGTCATTCAGTCCCCAAACCAATAGGGTAGGGAGTTTTACGTCCTGAATGGCTTTGGCTAAATTATTGCGTTGGGCAGATTTGGCTATGGCAACCATACGCATACACTTCGGAATACTCTTGGTTACTTCAAAAACTTCATCTACCAATTCTTTCTTGGCAATATTGGCATCATAAAACGTATATTCTACCTTTTCTTTGATAAATTCATAATTGCCTCTTTTGGGGTATGTGCCACCCATGCTGTTCTCAAACAAGCCTGAACTCGCCGTTAATATCATTTTGTTGATATGTGTAGGGTGTTTCAAGGCGTACATCAAGGCTATATGCCCACCCAAAGAATTGCCAACTAAGTGCAGAGGTAATGGCAACTGTAAAGCTGTAACAAATTTTTCTGTAAAAGCCAATAATCCCTCTAAGCCAGCCGTCTGCAAAGGCATATCATAAATGGGCAACATAGGCACTATGAGGCGGTATTTTTTCTTAAAATACCCCAACATATCTTCCCAATTACTCAAAGCCCCAAACAAGCCATGTAACAATAATAAAACTTCGCCTTCGCCCTCGTCTATGTATGTAAACTCTCCAAACTGTTTAGTCTGTATATTCATGAAAACGGTATCTTTTTAGCCCAAATTTAACCTACAAAAGACAAAATTATACAAAAACCTGAAAAGTAGTAATACCCAAAGAAATTAGGGCAAAGTTTTAATAAGAAAAAAACCTTACTATACTAAAAACTAATTGCTTGTAAACTGTAGAACGGACTTTAGTCCGTTTGGTGTGTGATAAAAACGGACTAAAGTCCGTTCTACAGAAAAACTATTTTTGATTGAATATAAAAAACACACCCCTAAGATTTATCAAAATCTTAGGGGTGGAAATATATAATTTAAGGACTTTATGAGTTTTAGTACACTTTCACTTGGAAAATAAAGTTCTTAATCTTTTTCAACTGTTGTGTGCGGTTCAGTTTTGCCAAACGGTTTTGTGTCGTTTTTTTCATGGGTACACTGTCTGGCAACTGCCCTAATGCTTCCAATAATTTTTCAGATTTCAACGCAAAACCAACACCTTCTAAGTCTGCTTGTTTACTTGTAATCAAACCTAAAATATTACCTTGTTGGTCAAAAGTAGGGCTACCACTGTAACCGGGGTTCACAGGAATAGACACTTGGTAGTAATTTTTAGGATTGGTTTCGCCTTCATAACCCGACTGCGAACTTACAACTCCTTCGCCATACACTACATCTTCTTTGGGGTGTGCCAATGTGAATATTTCTTCGCCCAAATCTGCCTCTTTGCTTTTCAACGTATAAGGCAAAGCACCGAAACCGTTGAATCTTTGGTCGTTGATTTTCAAAATAGCCAAATCTTTGTCTTTGTCAAAGTACACAACTACCGCCTTGTAACGAAATTCGTCTATATGACTTGACTCGATAACCACAGAATCAGGCTTTTGCTCAACTAAATGGTAACTCGTAGCCACTAAACCGTCTGAAGAAATGGCAAAACCTGTTCCGCCAAATTTGTTGATAGGTGTAGTTTGTTTTTCTGTTTCTTGCGTAGCAGCTTGTTCTTTTTTCTCTAAATTATTTTGTTTGATTTTCAAAGTTTCTACTTCACGTTTCAAACGGCGGTAGTTGCTTTGTTGGTTTTTCTCTACTTCATTCATGTATTGCACCGCATAAAAGGTACAAAACATTGTAACTAATGACACAGAGGCAGCCATGCCCATGATAGGCAAATATTTTTTACGTAATTGCGAAAAGTCTATTTTCTTCACATTGTCAGCAGGTTGAGCAGCAGTAGGGGCAAGGGTTGTTTGGGCTTCATGTAACATTTCGTCATGAAACTTGTTAAATTTTGCCGTTAGTCTTTTGCGTTTGCCTAATTGGTGCAAATCATCTAAAAACTGTAAATGCTGATGGGCTGTCGCAGCAAAAGCAGCATCTTGTTGCATTCTTTCTTCAAAGTGCAACTTTTCTTCAAGAGTAAGTTTCCCTTCCCTATACCGTTCTATCAACTCCAACATAATCGTAAAATGTAGTATATATAAATAAGTTAAGTGTAGTTTTCGCTATTTGGCATCACTTGTTCATTCCCTACCAATTTTTTCAACCGCATCAGGCACTTGTACTTTTGTGTCTTGGCGTTGTCTGCATTGGTATAGCCCATTTTTTCGGCTATTTGTACCATATTAAAATCGTTGATATAAAAGTCTATCAAAATAGTTCGGCAAGGCTCCCCCAATTTATTCAGGGCATCTTCCATGATATTGAATCGCATCTCCTCTGCCACTGCCTTTTCTATCGTGTTGTCTTCATCAACTAGTATATATTCTTCTGAATCTTTCAATTCGGCTTGGTATTTCACTTTGAAATTGAACCTTTTGAGCCATAACCGCCTGCTTACAGAATACAAGTAGGTTTTAATCTTACAAGTTAGCTCAAAAGTGGACTGTTGTAGGTTTTCATACAACACTATAAATGCTTCTTGATAAATATCCTTAGCTTCTTCTGCCAATCCTCCATTGGTAACAATAAAATGTTCTATCACAGGGTAGTACATTTTATACACCTTGCTCATTACCGCATCGTCTTCTTGGCGAATTCCCTCTACCAAGTCCGCCTCTGTGAGAGATTTTAATTTACTCATGAAGTTTCGTTCTTAATACTATCAAACATATAAAGTAACCGCCAATTCTCCAAAAAATTAATTAGGAATAGGAAAACTGTTAGTAGCCTCTGTCAAGCTACTTTGGGTATTAGGTGGGAAAAAAGGGAATTTTCTACTGTACTACGCCAATAAGTGTTTGCCATTCAAATAATAAAACACGAAAAACAACTACCCAAACATAATTGATTTAGGTAGTTGTTAAAAATATATAGGCTGTGCAGACTAAGAGTATGCCAACAGATTAAATTTCAAACCTGTGTCTTCGGCATATTCCTCGCCACTTTCCAACATATCCAAATCATTTTCTTTGTAGTACCAATTCACCACGATAGCCCCACCATGATTATTTTGATAGTCTTCCAACAAATCAAAAATCTCTAAGAAACGGCGAGAAGAACTCGTGTTGTAGTAGTACATTTTGAAGTTAAACGTAATTGTCTTATTGGGTGTAGAAAGATAATTACGTAACCATTCGAATACAGGCTGGTAAAATTCCTGCGTATATTCGTGATACGACTCACCTGAAATGGACATTTCGCCTGCCTCGGCATTAAAATTAATTTCAGGGATAAAATTTGCTGCTTTTATATAGAAGTTTTCCATTACTCTCCAGAATCTTTCTTGATTTTAACTGACAAAGTAAAAAACGAATGTTGTTCACTCACAGGCGTAATGCTAAATTTCAACGGATTACTAGACTTGCGAGCCAAATCTATAAATCCTAAGTTAGCACCTTTACTTTCCTCTGGTTTAGGGAGGCGGCGTTGTTCTTTATAAAACTGTTTCAGAGCCTCAGCATCTAAGGTATTGATGTAATCACACTTTTCTTTGATGCGTTGTCCTTTGGACGATTCAATGAGATTACCCGAACTTACGGTATAACTGTCTGGACTTTCGCTAATGGTAATAATGCCTACGCCTACATTTGTTTTGTCTTTTTCTGAATAGGCTTTGTCGGCAGAATAATGGTAAATATTCTGTGCCAACTCCACGACTATCGCAAATAAACGGCGAGCCAGCATTTCATTATCGCCAGACTTGCGTTTTAAACTCAACCCAATCAATGACAGTATTTCTTGAGATACCATACCCTGAAACGCCAAAGAAATCTTGTGTTTTTTGAGTTTATTGTAAAAGCCGTGATGACTGAATGTTCTGTTCATACCTTTGGGTTGCTTTGGTTGTTACAGTAGTATATTTTAAGTCTATAAAAGAATAGAATTTTTCGGTAATATAAAAATTATCTCTACATTTTTTTTACCGTTGCCAAAAAAATGCCTGCTTAAACTATTTTTACACTGTTTTTACAAAAAAATTCACGTTTTTTCAAATTACATTGCAAAACACCTGCCAATAAAACAGCTTAGATAGGCAAATTGTTTTAATAATCGTACCGATATACATTCACTACGCCCTCTATGCCTGAAAATCTCTCTATGAGTTCGGTGGCTTGATGATTGTCATGTACGCCCAAAGAAATATCTCCTTCAAAAACGCCATTTGCTCCTTTAAAAGCAATGGACGTGAGGGTTACCTGAGCATGACTTGAAATGATACGGGTAACATCATTGACCAAACCTGCTCTGTCTGTGCCAATAATCTTAATATTCACTTCATACAATTCATTTTTGTCCGAAGCCCAACGAGCTTTGATAATACGGTTGCCAAAAGAAGCCATAATATCTACGGCATTGGGGCAGTTGGTACGATGAATTTTGATGCCACGACTTACTGTAGTTAAACCAAAAATCTCGTCCCCCGGTATCGGGTTACAACAAGTCGCAAAACTATACTCTACTCTGTCGCTGTCCTCACCAATGACCAACTCGTCTGAATGTCCTTCTTTGAGTTGCTTAATTTGTTCTTTAAACTGCTTGGCATCGGCAGCGTGGACTTTGGTTTTATTGTTCTCGTCTTCTTTAAATTCTACAAACTTACGAATTTCTGTGTGGTCTATCAGCCCTTTGCCTACTTTGTAGTACAGTTCTTGTTCGTTTTTACAAGTAAAAAAGTCGGCTAATTGGCTTAGATTTTCACTTGTAAAATCTACTTTGAGGTTTTTCAGTTTGCGTTGAATAATCTCTTTGCCATCTAAGGCGTACTTCTTCTCGTCTTCTTTCAAAAAGGCTTTAATCTTTGATTTAGCCTTAGAAGTCGTAATAAATTTTAGCCAGCCTTCATTGGCTTTTACTTTGGTAGAGGTTAAAATTTCTACTTGGTCGCCATTTTTTAGTATGTGGTTCAGGGGTACTAATGTACCGTTTACTTTTGCTCCCAAACATTTTGCCCCTATTTCAGAGTGAATCTCGAAGGCAAAATCTAAGACGGTAGCTCCTTGTGGCAAGACTTTGAGTTCGCCGTTGGGCGTAAAAATATAGACTTCTTCATTGAAAAGGTTGCTGCGAAACTCGTCCATGAACTCTAAGGCATTCACGTCTTTGTTTTCAAGAGTTTCACGAATTTTCGCCAACCACATATCAAAACCTTGCTCTATGTTATTACTTCTGCCTCCATGTTTGTATTTCCAATGGGCAGCGTAGCCTTTTTCGGCTATTTCGTCCATACGGACAGTGCGGATTTGGACTTCTACCCATTGCCCTGTGCTACTCATAACGGTTGTGTGTAGGGACTCGTAACCGTTAGATTTGGGCAAGCTAATCCAATCTCTCAATCTTTCGGGGCTGGGTGTATAAAAGTCCGTAATGGCAGAATAGACACGCCAACAAGTGGATTTTTCTTCTGAAAAAGGCACATCTGCAATGATACGAATGGCAAACAAATCAAAGACTTCTTCAAATGGAATAGCTTGTTTTTTCATTTTCATCCAAATAGAATAAATGGATTTCAAACGGCTTTTGATGGCATATTGAATGTCTAATTTGTCTAAACTTTCTTTGATAGGCTTTACAAATTCTTCAATAAATTTATCACGACTTGCCTGCGTCTTTTCTATGCTTTCTTTGATGCTGTTGTAGGCTTTTTCGTCTGAAAACTTCAAGCACAAGTCCTCCAACTCTGATTTGATGGAGTATAAGCCTAAACGGTGGGCTAAGGGAGCATAAATATACTGCGTTTCGGATTTAATTTTGAGTTGTTTCTCTTTGGTCATGCTTTCCAAAGTCCGCATATTGTGCAGACGGTCAGCTATTTTGACCAAAACCACCCGAATATCATCATTAATCGTTAAGAGTAATTTCTTGAAATTCTCGGCTTGTTCAGAGGTACTTTTACCCATGACGGCTTTAATTTTGGTTACACCGTCAATAATTCGGGCTACTTTTTTGCCAAATTGTCCTTCTAAGTCCTCCAACTTGGTTTCGGTGTCTTCCACTACGTCATGCAACAAGGCAGCAATGATAGAGGTTGCCCCCAAACCAATTTCATCTACACAAATCTGTGCCACTTCCAAAGGGTGATAAATATAGGGTTCACCAGATTTTCGTCTTACTTCCTTGTGGGCTTCGTGGGCTATCAAAAAGGCTTTTTTTATCAATTTCGCATCTCCCTTTTGCAGCATGGGGTATGCCGACCTCATCAGGGCGTTGTATCTTTTCAGTATTTCTTTTCGTTCATGGGCATCTCTTAGGGCAATAGCTTTTTCGGCATCACTCATTTCTTCGTTCACCACAGGGTTTATGGGTGTAGTATTTTTGGCGGTAAGGTTGGTTGTTACAGTCATATCTTATTTATTTGTTGAGCTTAATAATCTGTATTAATTAGATGGGCTTGTAGTTTTTTGGTAGTTGTCCAATTTATTTGGCTACTACAAAGCAGTGTTTATTTTCTAATTTAGACAAAATAAAATAGATTGTAAAGTTTTGGGGCAAAAAAATTCAAGAATTTGGGGATATAGGCAGGATTTGTTTGTATTTAACAGTTAAAAAACTCTTTGCTCAATAAGTATATAAAGCAAATAGGCTGTCTTTGGGGACAGCCTATTAGGTGAATACTTTAATTTTTACGCATTAATCCACTTGAATTTGTATTCTAAAGCAGGAGCTGTGTGCATTCTTTCAGCTATTTTCGTCAATCTGTCTGGCAAACGTAGTAAATAGTCTTGTGCTTTTTGTGCAGCTCCGTTCAGACCTGTTTTTTGGTCTATTTTCCAACGGCGTAGCAAAGTTTGCATAATCTCTATGTAATCTTGTGTAGTGTAAACACCAATACGTTGTGCTGCGTCTGTGAAATGTTTGAACGTAGAGCCTATTTCTATGCCTGTTTCTCTTAGGAAGTGGGCAGGCATTACGATTTTCTTCTTCATCATGTCCTCAAACGCCAACATCATTTCGTTAGGGTCGACTTCAAAAATCTTTTCTATAAATGTAGAGTAAGCTGCTGCGTGTCTGCCCTCGTCTGATGCCACCATCGAACACATTTTGTGTAATAAGGTATCACCTACTTCTTTGGCAAGAATAGCTACTCGTCTGTGTGAAACTTGTGTAGCCAATTCCTGAAAACTCGTATATACAAAGTTGCGGTAAGGGTCGCCACCTGTCTGAATATCAAAACCATCTGCAATAAGATACTGTGTAGAAACTTCTACTTCTCTCATGTTCACACGACCCGACAAATACAAGTATTTATTTAAAAGGTCGCCATGTCTGTTTTCTTCTGCCGTCCAGCTTTTTAACCACTGAAACCATGCGTTATTCATGCCATTTTCTCTAACAGCAATGCCATCAACCATCGCCAACCAAGACTCATACGTAGGCAAAGCCTCCTCTGTAATCATATCTCCCACCAACACAGCTACTAAATCATAAGATAATCCTTTTGCTCTTTCTTGTAGTAGTTTTACTTCTTCAAAGAAATTTTCTGATGTGGCATCTGGTAGCATATCAGCAGGTTGCCAGTTAGTGTCCACAGGATTCAGAAATTTGTCAAGAAGTTGGGAAGCAGTTTGTTCAAGGTGATTCATCACCTCTTTCCGTTGTAAAGCGGAGTAGTTCATAAAATTAAGAAATTAGGGTAATATAAAAAAGTAAGCCTTTGCAGGCTATTGTTGTTATTGTTATGGTTTTCCAAAGGTAACGTACAAACGGAACAAAAAAAATGTTTTTGAGGCTTATTTTAAACCATAACATGACTTTTTAGCATAAATTAGTATTTCCAAATAGGTAATTCTGTCAGGTTGTTATACCCTTCGGGGCTTTGTTGCCAATAATAATGTGTCAAACCATTGCTAAGAGCTATGAAGGGGGCTTGTAGGGCATGATTATAATTGGCTAATTGTTGGAAATGTTGTGTCGAAAGTTGAATGTCTGCTGCCTTACATTCTATGACCAAAAAAGGCTTGCCATTCGGTTGGTACACTACTATATCTGTTCTTTTTTGCAATTCATTAACCTGATGCCCACGTTCTACACTGATAAACCCTTGCGGGTAGTGATTAGCCAATAAAAAGTGAATGAAATGTTGGCGTACCCATTCTTCGGGTGTGAGTTGCAACATTTTTTTCCGAAGAATATCAAAAACATAGACAATATTTTGCTTGCGTTGGAGACGTAAAGGGGCAGGAGGCAGGTTAAGAGGTGTGAACATGAATAAAATATGTTGCTTGTAAGGATAGTTGCCTTTAGGCAATTAGAAAAAATATAAAAGAAAAAAATTAAAGGCTACTTTCCTCTTATTTCAACATTGTTTTTGGGTCATAAGCATCTCTCAAACCATTGCCCAACAAATTAAAGGCTAATACCAATACGCTAATGGCGATACTTGGGAAAAAAATAAGATGCCAACTATCGGCTGTGCCTAACACATTGAACCCTTCTTTGACCATAATGCCCCAAGACGGCATGGGAAGTTGTACGCCCAAGCCCAAGAAACTTAGCCCCGCCTCCACCAAAATAGCAGACGCAAAATTAGAAGAAGAAATAACGATTAAAGAACCCAACATATTGGGCAAGATGTGTCTGTAAATAATTCGCCAACTGGATAGCCCAAAAGCCCTTGCAGCTTCTACATATACTTTTTCTTTGATACTCAAAATTTCGCCACGTACTACCCTCGCCACCTCTACCCACATGGTAAGCCCAACCGCCACAAAAGCTACCCAAACCCCTTTGCTATTCAATGCCAAACTAATTGCAATGACCAACATCACATTTGGAATAGACCAAACTACAGTCATGAGCCATGTAATTACACTGTCGACAATTCCGCCAAAAAAGCCTCCCAAAGCACCCAAAATAATGCCCAAAGCCAATGAAATTAATAAAGCTACAAAGCCGATGCCCAGCGAAATGCGTGTGCCAAAAATCAAACGGCTCAATACATCACGACCCAGCCTATCTGTACCAAAATAGTAAGTTTTTTCTATGCTATTATTTTCTATAAATTCTTTTTGGATTACAGACAAACTCACTTGTTGGAGTTGTTCGTTGAGGTCTAAATAGGTAATGGTTTCGCCTTCTAACTTGTAGATATTGCCCAACGTATCAATTTTAGTAGATTTATTGGGGTACACTGCCCTCACAAAACTAATTAAGGGTTTACCAACAGTTTTAATGGTAGATTGTCTTTGGAATTTTTCTATTTGTTTTTTCCTACGGCTACTATCTCGTTTAGTTTCGCTGCGTGCAATAGCTGTTATTTGGTAAAAGATACTATCTTTTTTTAATTCATAAGACAATATCGGAATAGGCATATATTCACTTTCTTGCCCAAAGAGTAGTTTGTAAAAAAAGTTGTGTTGTTCTACTTCTTTATCTTTTTTGTATAAAAGCAACTTGGCTTTGAACATAGGGGGTTTTTTTTGTATTTCTACAGCCATGTCGTTGGCGTTGGGTGTATCATCTGGCATGATTACATACCCCAATGTAGCTATTACACACGACAAAAGAATGATAAGCAAGCCCAAAATGGCGGGTTTGTTGCTCAACAGCCGTTGTCTGATGTAGTAAGAAGGGGATTTATGTAAAGCCTCTTTGCCCATGTTGCTGGTTTTTTACTTTCCAAAGTTATAAACTTCTTTAAAATACCAAATTCTTTTCGTTAAAATTATCTTTTCTTTCGGCAATTTGGTAAAAAAGGCTTTAAGTAAGTTTCATGCTATCATTAAATGACTATTTCATTATTTCAAACGTACAAGTGGAGCATAAAAAGAAAATTTGCACCGCAAGATATTATCGTTGCCTGCATCTGTTCCCCATTTAGAGATATTGTCCAAATAGTCTGTCATTGTATTCAACCAACCTACTTCTACGCCTACAGCAAAATCATTTGGGAAAATGTATTTACCACCTATGTTGGTAGGCAATAGTAAGGTAGTAGTCGAATACGTTTCTCCAATAGCCCTTGTACGAGTTTGGTTTTCAAAATCTCTATTGTCTTTGTCGTACAACCAAAATTTAGCTAAACCAATACCTTGACTAATGTAAAAATTAAAAAACTTGTTTTTAACAATATTGATTTGTGCATGGGCAGAAACAGTAAACATATCCGCAGCAAAAAATGTATTAGGTGTACCGTCTGCAAAATTGTAACGAGGGTTTTGCCCACTAAAACTGCCGTAAGACAACTCAAAACGTGGGTTTAGCCACCATTTGCGGTAGTTCTCTATGCCTGCATGAAAGAATCCGCCCCACCGTTCATAAGAAGACAAGTCGCCAGCATAGTTGTTGGCACTTATTCCTCCATATAAATACCATTTTACGCCTTCCGCAGCCGTAACTTTGGTTTTTGCGGTTTGGGCTTGTGCATTGCCCCAAAAAAAACAAGAAAACACTGCACACAATAGGTAAGAAGAAAAAATATTTGGCATAGGTATATTGTATTAGCAAGAAAGTGAGGTAAAATTAAAAATTTATTTTGTATTCTACACTTACAATAAAACTTCTGGTGAGTCCGTCTGGGCGTGATTTTCTTACAATGAATGGCATTCCTATATTCAGTTGTAAGCTATTCTTAGGGTTTAATTCATAATCTAAGAAAACATTTCCGTTGAGAGTTAATCCTTGTGAGTCTTTAATTACCCTTTCTACATTCAACTCGTCTGTATATTTATCATTCGCTAAGTGATAAATAGGTAAAATACTGGGTGTAAATCTTAATTTTTGACTCAACATAAAAGGATAAGCAACTCGCAACAAAATATCGCCACTTCTTTGAAAATTTTTTGTAGATTGAAACTTGTTTAGTTCTGAAGTATTGGGGTAGTTGCTTGCGATAAATTGGTTATTGTTTTGAGTGAGAGGCTGTTGTAAGGCTGCCACTAATTGCAACTTGCCAATTTGGTAACCAATCCCAACAATCAAATCAAAAGTTCCCAAACTTGCCTGATAGTCCATAGGCAAAGGAAGATTGTTTTGTGTGTGATTGGCGGTTGATAAAGGAACTTTTATGCCCAATGTCAAATTCAACTTTTTAGTTGCTTTAAAGTTGGTATTGATAAAAACATCTGCAACGCCAAAACTTGTGATACTATTGCCACTTTGTACCAAAGACGTAAGTTTTATATCCATACCAAATTTACTACCTAACTGCCTATGATACTCTAAATAACTGCCCCAAGCAATAATACTATTGTCTGCTTTCCCTACAGAAGCACCTATTTTGAATTGATTGTGTGTAGTTTGTAAAGTGTCCTCGCCTTTAGGTTTAAAACTGTTTATCGTACAAAAACCCGCATCACTGCACCCTTGCCCAACAATATCGTTTGTAACAAATGCAAAAGCACTCAATAGTATCAATCTGAATAAATTAGGCATGAGTCGAGAGGTGTTTTAATTGTATTTTCCCAAAATTACTTCTGAAGTTTCTATAGTGTTGCTGCGTCTGCCAGCCCTATCTGTAATGGCTATTTTGAACCGAACTGTATCTCCTTTACGCAAGAGAGGCGTAGTAGCTGCAAAAACGTAGGGAAAAGGTATGCCATGCACCAATTCACCTTCTATGGGGCTTTTGTTTTCGTTCAAGACATCAAAACGGGCATCCATATTTTGCGTAGTGTTGAAACGCACAGGTGTAAATTGACCTCTTTGCTTACGTTCTATATCTATGAAAAAATTTTTTGTAGTAGTATCATTCGAGCCTAAGTCCCCATCTCCGTCTTTAAAGGTAATGGATAAAACCAAAGAATCTCCAGCTGAACGCAGAACACTACTTTTGGGTTCAACTACCTTTGCACTTTGAAAGAAAATAGCAGGCGTAAAAGAAAAATCTGGTTTGCTAAGGCAACCACTCAAGAGGAAAGTAGCCGTAAGTACAGCAACCATGACAGCAAATAATGATTTTTTGAATAGCATAGAAAATAAATAATAGCATTAGCTTTTCAAATATACGCAAAAGCCCTACATTTGCAGCCCGTTTAACAAAAATTTACTTTAAAAGTAATTCTATTATGAAAAGTTTAGAGATTATAGGGTTTAAAAGAGCAAATCTCGGTAAGGCATCGTCAAGAGATATGCGTCGCGAGGCAATGGTTCCATGCGTATTGTATGGTAACAAAATGGAGAACATATTTTTCTCTGTGCCAATGATTCTTTTTAGAGAATTGGTTTATACTGCTAACGTATATCAAGTTGATTTGAATATTGAGGGTACACATTATAAGGCTATCTTGCAAGATATTCAGTTCCACCCTGTGAATGAATTGATTTTGCACGCAGACTTCTTGTTGTTACAAGATGACAAAGCTATTAAAATGGATATTCCTGTGAAAATAGTGGGTACTTCTTTGGGTGTGCAACAAGGTGGTAAATTATTGGTAAAGTTAAAAACTTTGGCTGTAAAAGCATTACCAAAAGATATGCCTGATTATATAGATGTAGATGTTACAAAATTAGAGGTAGGTAAATCTATTCGTGTAGAAGAATTGCCTGCTGCTAACTACGAAATGGTAACACCGGGTAGTGTTACGATTGCAACTGTAGCCGTAACAAGAGCTTTGAAACAAGCAGCTTCTGGCAAATAAGCATAGCTATTTTAGTCAAAAACAAAAAAACTCTTGCAGGTTATTCTTGCAGGAGTTTTTTATGAATCTTGGAATCAAGTTTGAAGTGTTTTAAGGAACAAGTAAAAAAGCAACCACTTTTGTACCTAACCATACCGCCACCACGCCCAAGACCACACTCAACAGCGTATAGGCAAATGCACTAAAAGACTGTTGCTGTTGGATAAACACAAAGTTCTCGTTTGCAAAAGTAGAAAACGTACTAAACCCACCACAAAAGCCTACAATCACAAAACTACGCACATCATTTACTGAATTTGCTGGTAAGGGCAATGCTACTAAGGCTTGTGCCACACACCCCACAATAAAACAGCTTAGCAAATTAGCACTTATTGTTCCCAAAGGCAATAAACTTTCTACGCTAATATGATTAAGGTATTTGTTGAAAGCATAACGAACTAAACTTCCCAAACCACCTCCCAAAAAAATTAAAAATAATTGATACATTTCAGTATGAATAATATTTTTGATGGCTACAATAAAATCTGCCTAACGGCACAAAAATAAGAATGTTATACCAATTATAAGTAGTATTTAGTTCAATGCGTAAAGATGTCATCTTTTGTAAAAACAGCAAAATTGCAAGTTGCTACACTCGTAAAAAGATGACATCTTTGGACTCTATCTAATCTATAATTGGTATTACTTGTATTGACATTTGATAGTTGATGGGCTATGCTTAGACTTAGACGACAAGATAATGATTATGTTTTTCAAGATAAAAAATCTTATCATTCTTGTTTAAAGAAGCTAAAATAGCAAACTCCTATTGCCCAACAAGCTGCTTATTGGCTAAAAGCCTAAAAATAAAGGCATTAAACTTTGTGAATACTAAAAGTATGTCTATCTTTGCAGCCCGATTGTGTACACGACAACGGTGTATTGTAGTAAATCGTTGTGGCTGCTGAATTTAGCTATGTGCAAGGCATCGTTGCGAAACGTATCCGACCAGATAGGAAAAACACAGTCCACTAAATACAAACCAATTCAAAGAAAATGGGCGTAAGAAAACTAAAACCAGTAACCCCTGGTACAAGACACAGAATTGCCCCTACCTTTGATGAAATTACGACAAATAAACCAGAAAAGTCATTGACAGTGTCAATTAAGAAATCTGGTGGTCGTAATAACGTAGGGAAAATGACTATGCGTTATATAGGCGGTGGTCATAAGCAACGCTATCGTTTGATAGACTTCAAACGTGATAAGCACAATATAGTGGGCGTAGTGAAGTCCATAGAGTATGACCCATGCCGTTCTGCTCGTATCTCTTTAGTTCAATATCCTGACGGAGAAAAGAGATATATTATTGCTCCAGCTGGTATTAAAGTAGGACAGCAAGTAGTTGCTGGTCCTGGTGTACCTCCAGAGGTAGGTAACGCACTTCCGATTGGTGTCATGCCGATTGGTACGATTATTCACAACATCGAGCTACAAGTTGGCAAAGGTGCAGCATTAGCTCGCAGTGCGGGTTCTTATGCACAGGTGTTAGGTCGTGAAGAAAAGTACGTTATCATCAAATTACCTTCTGGCGAAACTCGTAAAGTGCTTTCTACTTGCTATGCAACTGTAGGCTCTGTGTCTAACTCAGACCACATGAACACTACAGCAGGCAAAGCTGGTCGTAACCGTTGGTTAGGTCGCCGTCCTCGCACCAGAGGTGTAGCCATGAACCCAGTAGATCACCCGATGGGTGGTGGTGAAGGTCGTGCATCAGGTGGACACCCACGTTCTCGTAAGGGCTTATATGCTAAAGGCAAAAAGACCCGTCCAGTAAACAAGTATTCAGACAATTTAATCATCGGCAAACGGAAAAAATAATTAAACTATGGGACGTTCAATTAAAAAAGGACCTTATATTGATTTTCGTTTAGCGAAAAAAGTTGAGGTAATGACTCAATCTGGGAAAAAAGCTGTCATCAAGACATGGTCAAGACGTTCAACCATTTCTCCAGATTTTATCGGGCATACTTTTGCAGTACACAATGGAAACAAATTTATCCCTGTGTATGTAACCGAAAATATGGTTGGACATAAGTTGGGCGAATTTGCTCCAACTCGTACATTCAAAGGTCATACGGCTAAAAAAGATAAGAAATAATCATGGAAGCAATAGCAATATTAAGAAATGCGTCCTCGTCACCTCGTAAAGCTCGTTTAGTAGCAGACATGATAAGAGGGAAGAAAGTAGCTACGGCTCTCAATATATTGAAATTCGAAAGAAGAAGTGGTTCGGAAGGTATCGAGAAACTTTTGTTATCTGCCGTAGCCAATTGGGAAGCCAAAAACCCTGATACAAGCATTAGTAACGTAGAATTATACGTAAAAACGATATTTGTAGGTGAGGGTGCCAGCTTAAAGAGATTACGTACTGCTCCGCAGGGTCGTGGTTACAGAATGAAGAAACGGTCTCATCACGTAACTCTCGTAGTTGATGCGTTGGCAATGCCTAACGTATTAGACGAAATCGTAACAGAATCAGACACTCAAAACGCAGAAAACAACGCATAATTACTATGGGACAAAAAGTCAATCCGATAGGCTTACGCTTAGGTATCATCAGAGGCTGGGACTCTAACTGGTTTGGTGGTAAAGATTTCTCTGATAAGTTAGTAGAAGACGAAAACATCAGAAAATACTTATATGCTCGTATCCAAAAAGGAGCCGTTTCTCGTATTATCATCGAGAGAACATTGAAAAGAGTTACTGTTACTATCACTACGGCTCGTCCGGGTGTTGTAATTGGTAAAGGTGGAGCTGAGGTTGATAAAATCAAGGCTGAGTTGCAAAAACAAACAGGCAAAGATGTTCAAATCAACATCTATGAAATCAAACGTCCTGAAGTTGATGCGAAATTGGTAGGTGAGCAAATTGCTCAACAAATTGAGGCTCGTATTTCTTATCGCCGTGCGATGAAACAAGCCGTTAGCAATGCGTTGAGAGTAGGTGCGCAAGGTATCAAAGTTCGTATCTCTGGTCGTTTGGGCGGTGCAGAAATGGCACGTACAGAAGAGTATAAAGAAGGTCGTGTACCTTTGCATACATTACGTTCTGATATAGATTATGCTATTTCTGAGGCTTTGACTGTTTACGGTAAAATTGGTATCAAAGTATGGATTTGTAGAGGTGAAATCTACGGTAAACGTGATTTGACTCCTATCTCTGGTTCTGCTCCTAAACGCGAAGCTGGTCAAGGCGGTGGCGGTGAAAGGTCTGGTAACGACAGAGGCGGCAAAGGCTTTGATAACAAACGCAACAACAATGACCGCAACAACAATAACAAAAAACGTAATAATAACAATAACAACAATAAAGGCGGTAATAATAATAGAGGTGGCGGAGGCGGTAAGAAAAAATAATTTTTCTGAACTACCACATACCTTTGTTACAGCTTATAAAACGGATAACCCCAATGGAAACATTGGGGTTTTTTGTTGAAATGATTTGTATATGGTTTCTATAATACCTAAATTCTTTTGTTGAACACAATATAGTTTTTCTAAATTTGATACAGACATTTTAAATTTGTAGAAAATTGTAATTTGTACCACAGACTTCAGTCTGTGATTTTAATTCAACACAGACTGAAGTCTGTGGTACAAATAAATAATATAGTTATCAAAATATGTACTATCACTTGCTTTTATGGTTACGATAAAAGAAATTTCCTATGAATAAACTTATTTTGCTATCCCTTTATCTCTAAATTATTCAATCTTTCCAAAATGTTTTCTAATACCTCGCCTACTTCAGCTTTTTGGGTGTCATGTATAGTGATACTACCTTGATTGTTTAAAGCACCATTAAGGTTTGTAATTGTATTATTAAAAATACTTATCTCTGCACTTTTTACTAAGTCGCCTGCCGAAATACCAAAAATTTTAGCTATGGTATCAATATTAGATAAACTAATATCTATTCCTCCTTTTTCTACTTTTGCATACCAAGAAACTGATTTATTCAGTAAATCTGCCATCTTTTCTTGTGTATAGCCTTTTTCAGTGCGAAAAACCCTGATGCGATGCCCGATATTTTCTAAGATTTCCATTTTTTTTAAGAAAAGTAATTAAAATACTTATTGAGAGTACAAAAATAGTGAATGAGAGTGAAAAGCACCAACTATTTCTATCACTAAATTTGCACTCGCAAATAAAAATACTGAGGAACTACTAACTGCTCATATTAGCAAAGCTTTTTAAACTACTTTTGTCTTGCATTTTTGCAAGGAATAACTATAAAAAAATGAAAACTCCTATTATTAAGGTGCTTAGAGCATCTATTTTTGCCCTATTAGTGGGTAGCTGCTTAGCCGTATCTTGCAATAAAGATAACCCTCAACCTAATCCCTGCACAGGTGCAAGCCCTTTTAAAGCCACTTTTGACATTTTAGAAGAAGTAGGCGATACGTTGATAACCACAGATACGGCTGTAACCAACAACCGTGTGTTTTTCAAAGCTCCCAAAGGCTATGACAGTTATACATGGTATGTGGATGATGAAA
>CANGYA010000068.1 GCA_947457925.1 Cytophagales bacterium
AAAAAGCCTTTATGTCAAAACATAAAGGCTTTTTACGAATACAACTTTAAATTTATTTTTCCTTATGAAAAATAGCAAAAAATTCTATAATAAAACCTGTCATAATGACCACAGGGGCTAATTTTAGTGCCAAAAAACCAAAACCATGTTGGCTGTCATCTGCATTCATAATCAGCAGACCCAAAACAATTACGCCAATGCCTACCAACATCAACTGGTAGTTTTTCTTGCCAAAAGCAAACGGTAATTTATTTTTATTAGTTGAAGACATATTTAAAATGATTGTAAATTATTAATTAAAAATTATAAAAAAATCCTTCAACTCTGCAAGGGCTATTAGTGTCGTGCTTTAAAAACTTATAGAAAAACTAATTTTTTTTTCAAAGAAATAAGTTAATTGTGTTCAAGAAGTTTTATAAAGATGTAATCTTTTCAAAAGATTACATCTTTATAAAACTTCTTGAACACTAAGTATAACAATTTACAGCACGACACTATAAGCCCTTGCGGAGTTGGTGTATTCAGTGCAATTTTTATGAAAACTGTTTCAAGAACCGTACATCATTTTCTGTAAACAGCCTAATATCTTTAATCTGGTTTCTAAGCATCGTTATTCTCTCTATCCCCATACCAAACGCAAACCCTGTATATTCTTCGGGGTCTATGTTACAGTTTTTCATCACATTCGGGTCTATCATACCACAACCGCCTATCTCTACCCAACCACTGTGTTTACACACATTACAGCCTTTGCCACCGCAAATATGGCAAGAAATATCCATTTCGGCACTTGGTTCTGTGAAAGGAAAGAACGAGGGGCGGAAACGAATCTTCGTTTCATTGCCAAAAAGTTCACGTACAAAGTGGTACAAAGTGTCTTTCAAGTCTTTGAAACTCACGTTTTTAGCTACATAAAAACCCTCTACTTGGTGAAACAAACAGTGAGCCCTTACAGAAATAGCCTCGTTGCGGTACACACGACCAATAGAAACGGTACGCATAGGTGGTTGCATTTTTTCCATCACACGCACCTGTACCGAAGACGTATGGGTACGCAAAGCCATGTCATTATCAGAACCCTTAGAGATGAAGAACGTATCTTGCATATCTCTGGCGGGGTGGTTCAGAGGGAAATTGAGGGCAGTGAAGTTGTGCCAATCGTCTTCTATTTCAGGTCCATCAGAAATATTAAAGCCCATTCTCTCAAAAATCTGAATGACTCTGCGTGTCGTCTGCGTCAAGGGGTGCAATGCCCCCAAACCATCTGGAATAACAGGCAGCGTAAGGTCATGCGGTTTATTGACATTGGCAGCTTGTAAATTCTCCAACTGTTCTGTCAAGGCTTTGAGTTTTTCTTGAGCAGCCTCTTTTATTTTATTGACTTGCTGTCCGTATTCTTTGCGTTGTTCGGCAGGAATATTTTTGATTTGGTCTAACAAGTCTTGTAATACGCCTTTTTTGCCTGTGTATTGGCTCTTGAACTGTTCTAACTGTTCTTTATTTTGGGCGGTATATTGTTCAATTTCTGTTAAAAGTTGGTCTATATGCGGAATCATACTGTTTGCTTTGCTTGATATATGTTTCAAAGGTAGAAAAAACTATCTAAAAAAGGTATTTTTGCCAAAAAGATATGTTTTAGATGTAATCTTGGCAGTGGTCGAAGACCCTGCCAATGGTTAAATGCTATGTTGCTACTTGTTTTAGCCGTTTGCCTTACAAAAATAGTTATATTTTTTCTCCCTGCCTATCGTAGTTTCGTTGCCGTGTCCACTGTAAATTAAGGTGTTATCAGGTAATTTATACATCACATTGTAAATGCTACTGACCAATGTATCATAGTCGCCACCGGGTAGGTCTGTCCGCCCAATGCTATTTTCAAACAAGACATCGCCACTGATACAAAAATTTTGCTCTTTGCTATAAAACGCCAAATGCCCCACCGAATGACCGGGAACAAAGAGAATATCAAGCGTAGAGTTGCCAAAACTAATCTGTTGCGTTTCATCTATAAACTTGTCTGGTTCAGAGGGTTGGTACTGCGAAAAACCGTACAAATGAGCATACAAAGGCACAGCCCGCAATACATCTGCTTCGGCAGGGTGCATGAGCAAGGGTACTTTGTAGGTTTGCTTTACCCACGCATTACCTACCACATGGTCTATGTGGCAGTGCGTATTGAGGGCAAGTACAAGTTGTAAGTTATTAGCTATCAAATAGTTGCTTACTGTGGCTTGTTCTTGTTTTGAATAACAACCCGCATCTATGATAATTGCCTGACGGGTTTCGTCATGCAAAATATATGTATTTTCTTGGATAGCATTAAATGTAAATTTTTTGACCGTAAGCATAATTGAGTGTATTTGATGAATGACACAACAAAGTTATTGAGAAAAAAGCACGAAAAAAGCCCCTTTACAATTCAATAAGGGGCTTTTGTTTGTTGTAATAACCTAATTACAAGAGAGATACAAATTACTGTTAGACAAATTATTGTGCTGGTACTAAGTCAAAAGAGATAGTAGGCTTAGTTTTGTCTTCGCTGTCCACTAATTGGAAGTCCATAGTGAATGAATTGTCTGTCAATTTTGTAATAGTCAATTTACGTTCTTCTGCACCACTGTCCAATGTAATACTTGTTACGTTTGTATCAGAAGTCCAAGCACCACTTTGTGAAGTTCTGCGAGAAGGGCTGATTGCAGCTGCACCTCTTGTAAAGTTGTAAGTGTTGCCAGAAGTTGCTGTATTGAACTTCAAACGCAAGTCCCCTAAGTTAGCTGTACTAAATTCAGTGCTTGTGTAAGGCGTACCGTTTTTACGAGCTACCTGCACTTTCCAAGCTTTTGCACTAATTTTTTGTGTAGGCGTAGAGGCAGGTTTAGTGTCCTCACAGCTACAACGCATAGTAATTGTGGCTACTAAGGTGAGTAATAAAAAAGTTTTGATTACGTTTATTGCTTTCATAAAAGAAATATGGGATATGGGTGTAAATTATTTAAAGCTAAGAATTTCGTGTAAATAATTGTAAGCAAATATAATTTTTTTTTTCATTCAAACGCATGAAACAATGCTATTTTCAACGCAAAATAATGAAAAATATTAAGCCTGCTGCCACATTGTCGCAAAAGTGATAAAATCTTGCACAGATAGCTGTTCGGCTCTTTTTTCCATAAACGGGTGTTCTTGTAAATGTGTGGGTACACCAAGCACTTTTAGGGCATTTCGCAAGGTTTTTCTGCGTTGATTAAAGCCAGCTTTTACGATTTGGGTAAACAGTTTTTCATCACAAGGCAAATTTTGTACTTCATTCCGAGCAAGGCGTATGACAGCAGATTTTACCTTGGGAGGCGGATTAAATACGTGTTCGTGTACCGTAAATTTGTACTCAATCGTGTAAAAAGCCTGTAACAGTACACTCAAAATACCATAAGTTTTGTTACCATGTTTGGCTGCTATCCTTTCAGCTACTTCTTTTTGTAACATACACACTACCTCTTGTACTTGTTGTCTATGTGCCAAGACTTGGAAAAAAATTTGGGAAGAAATATTGTAGGGAAAATTACCAATAATACCCATAGGCGTTGCTCCGAAATGCTTGCTGAGGTCAAGTGCCAAAAAGTCGCCAGCTATGATTTTTTTGGGAGCTACTTTCAATACATTTTTAAGATAGTTTACAGACTCGGTATCTATTTCAACTAACTGAAAATCAATATCTGTTCTATTTAATAAAAACTTCGTCAAGACACCTGTACCTGCACCAATTTCTAAAACTTTGCGGTAATTATGGTGTAGTGTAAGACAATCTACAATGTCTTGTGCAATACTATCGTCTTTCAAAAAATGTTGTCCTAAGGACTTTTTGGGAGTTACCATGAAGGGAAAATAAAATTACGGAATATAGGCACAAAATAAGGCATTTTTAGCTAAAAATACTATTATTTGATGCGTTTTATAGCAAACCCCAAAGGTTTTTAGTGTTATGCCTGAAAAAATTATAGAAGAACTAACATTTCTTTGAGAAATGTTAGTTCTAAATACTTTTGTTGGAAGGCTGGTGAAGTAAAATCTATTACAAAAATAAGGTACTAATAGACTCAAAATCATGGATACGGCGAATAGCCTTTGCAAAAATATCGGCTACGGTCAAGACCTTGATTTTGGGGCTGTTATGTTTTTGTGGAATCGTATCCGACACAATCAATTCTTCTAAGACCGAATTGTTGATATTCTCAATGGCATTGCCCGATAAAAGGGCGTGGGTACATACTGCCCGCACAGATTTAGCCCCTTTTTCTTTTAACAAAGCTGCTGCTTTGCACAAAGTACCGCCTGTGTCTATCATGTCATCTACCAATACCACATCTTTGTCCATGACATCACCAATGACCTGCATAGACGCAATTTCGTTGGCACGTTTGCGGTGTTTGTCGCAAATTACCATGTCTGCGTTGAAGTGTTCGGCAAAAGTTCTGGCTCTGGACACGCCGCCCACGTCTGGGGCTGCAAAGGTAGGGGTAAATGGGAGGGTTTTGAGGTAAGGGACAAAGATAGAAGTTCCGCTGAGGTGGTCGAGGGGTATGTCAAAAAATCCTTGTATTTGTCCTGCGTGCAAGTCGCAAGTTACGATACGGTTAGCTCCTGCTGCGGAAATCAAATTGGCTACTAATTTTGCAGCAATACTCACACGAGGTTTGTCTTTGCGGTCTTGGCGGGCATAGCCGAAGTACGGAATCACAACGGTTACATACTTGGCAGAAGCCCTGCGAGCTGCGTCTATCATCAACAACAACTCCATGAGGTTGTCCGTTGGGGGGTTGGTAGATTGTATCAAAAACAAGTCGCAACCACGAATAGACTCCTCAAAGGCTACCGAAAGTTCGCCGTCACTGAACCTGCGGAGGCTAATTTGCCCCAAAGGTTTTCCATAATGATTGGCAATGTTTTGGGCAAGGGCTTGTGAGCCTGAACCAGCAAAAAGTTTGACAGAATACGAAGGCATAATTGTAAGGAAATAAAGAGTAATAAAGTGGCTGCAAGTTAGGAAAAGACTAAAAAAAGTCCATTGTTTAGGGGTAAAAATTGGTAAACTTTCAACAAAGAAATAAAAGTTGGTAGCTAAGCCATTGAAAATAAAATAGTTACATTTTTATCAATCTTGAACTAACAATAATTCGCCTACGTTATTGAATTATTCGAAAAAAAAGCATTATATTTATTC
Organism: Cytophagales bacterium; assembly: GCA_947457925.1. Lineage (GTDB taxonomy): Bacteria > Bacteroidota > Bacteroidia > Cytophagales > Thermoflexibacteraceae > JAAFKA01. The sequence goes on from CANGYA010000068.1 coordinate 5,216, forward strand.
ATTCATTCATGTACGATGCCTGTAGCATAGATTTTAGTCTGTGTATTGTATTGTACGAAATACTCTATCTTTATTTATTTAGCCGTACCCAAAGCCCAAAAATATTATGAGAAGTCATGCCAAAAAAACGGTGATGAACCATGTCAAAGTGATAAAAAGCATGGTAGCTGGTCTTCGCAACGAAGAAAGATATAATACCGAAAGATTGGAATTTATGAAAACCCTCTGCAATGACGTAGAGGACACCTTGTTATATGCCTTGTATTTGGCTGCCAAAGTCAATGTAAAATTAGAGGCAGCCCCTTCGCTAAGTGCTAATAATGCCCTTATTAAGCAGGCATTTAGGCTGTTGGAGGAGTATGTGCATGGCAAACCGATAGGCAGCGAAGACATGATGAATCTCAAAATTACTGTAGCCAAATTGGAAGCCTGCCAAGACTTGTACGTCCCTCGCAATGGCGAAAGAATACGTATTATCAAAGATTGGTCTGCATTGGTTTTAGAATCTTGCCTGAACTGTATCATTTACCCCAAAGAAAGTGCTGTCAGAGGACACCAAGCCACAAAAAGCTACTGCGAAGTGAGTATTCCAGACAGAGGCAAGGGCTTGTTAGTAGAATCGGCAGATAAATTGGCAGATGTGGCAGAGTTTTGGGAAGAACACTACAAACACCATACAGACGAGGTGATTAACCAATTAACAGGTTTGAGTTTGTAAATAATTACTTAGGTACGTTGGCAATGGTCGCAGACCTTGACAACCGTACCTAAGTTAATAAAGTAATTTAAGTATTTGATAATCAAAATTTTAACTCTCACTCAACATAACTCACAAACTTTACTTCCAAACCCACTTGTTCATTTTTCTGCAAAGCAGTTTGGTTGTCTGTTCTCACTTGCAAATTTAGTCCTTCTACTTGCACTGTCGCCTCTTGGTACACCCCCGCAAAACGCAAATCTGTAATCGTACCTATTAAAGAAGTATTGGTAATTGGTTGTAAACCAATGTGTTCTGGGCGAATACAAAAGGCTTTTTTGTGCGTAGGCAATGCCCCCAAAATATTTTTCCATGCCTTGGTAAGTTGCTCTGCAAACAACAAATTTGCCCGTCCCAAAAACGTGGCGGTGTACGTATCTTGCGGTTCTTTGTAAAGACTCAAAGGTGTTGCAAAGTGCTGTAATTTTCCTTTGCGTAACAAGGCTATTTTGTCTGCCGTAATAATGGCATCTTTGGTGTCATGTGTAACCAAAATGGCAGTTATTCCTGTTTGGCGAATAATCTGGCAAATTTCATCACGCAGTTGTTCACGCAGTAGCTCGTCCAAATTGCTAAAAGGCTCGTCTAACAATAAAACCTGTGGCTGTGGTGCTAAGGCTCTGGCTAAGGCTACACGTTGCTGCTGCCCACCCGAAAGTTGGTGCGGATACCGTTTTTCATAACCTACCAAACCTACCAAACCTAACATTTGTTGTACTCTGCTGTTTTTTTCGCCTGTGGTCAGTCCGTAAGCTACGTTTTCGGCTACAGTAAGGTGCGGAAAGAGGGCATAATCCTGAAAAACCATACCTACTTTGCGTTTTTCGGGCTTTACAAATACGCCTTTGCCTACTACAGCCTGTTGGTCTATGCGAATTTCGCCTGAAGTGGGGACTTCCAACCCTGCTATGATTCGCAACAAAGTTGTTTTTCCGCAACCACTTTCGCCTGTGAGTGCCACCAAACTGCCTCTTTCTACCTCAAAAGAGATGTCTTGTAGGGCAAAATCTGTATTGTTGAGGTATTTTTTATGGATATTTGAAAATACAATCATAAGACTTTTACATCATATTGTAGCACAAATTTCAGTCTGTGCTATTAAACTAAAAAGGAAAGCTGCCTAAAGGCAATTTTCCTTTAAACAAAGCTACCAACTATCTCCGCCAAAAAAATCATCATCTTTAGCCATTGCTTTTAACTCTTGTTTTATTGATTTCATAAAAAACTTGAAAAAGGTTTTATCTCCTAAATTTTGGAGATGATTTTGAGAAGTTTTAATCATCTCTAACAATTCATTTTTTTCTCTGTTAATTCTGTACTCAAACTGTTTGGGCGTACTGCTTACATATTTTCCCCAAGGAACTTCTCTAAAATTCAGCTCATTTCTATAGGCAAAATATTCTCTTTCTAATTCATTGATTTGTTCGTTCAAAATCTTATTGTAGTATTTCAACTGTTCCGTAGAGAGTTTTCCCAAATGCTCCTCGTCTATAATATTCAGTTCTAACTGTAATTGTAACAAAGTATAAAAGTCGTCTTTTTCATACGCCTCCGTTACTTTTTTCATCATTTCTGTTTTCCAAGCCTTTTTTTGCTCGTCTTGTTCTCCGTCTGGGTGCAGTTGTTTCACCAAACTTGTGTAAATCATTCGGCTGGTTTGTTGCAACTGTTTCTCGGCAGCTATTTTTTGTTCTTCTTTTTCTACTTGTTTCTTAGTCTTTTTTTGGTTGGCTTTTTCTTCTTCTTCTTGTCTTCTACCTATTTCTTCATTTCTTGCCTCAAATTTTCGCTGAATATTCTCTTTGGTTTTGTCCAAATCTTCTACATCAAAGTCCTCATCTTCTATATCAATGCCAAAAAGCCCCGCAAAATTTTTGAGCATATCTGCTTGTTCCTCAAACATCATTTTTTTAGCTTCCTCATACGAAACGTCTGAATATTTATCATGTAAGGGGATAAATTCTTCATGTCCAGCCTCTATCAAATTTGTCGTTTTGAAAATAATAAATTCTTCTATAGTGCTTCTTTCTGTTTTGGTAATTTTAATAGTCGTATCATTATAAATTTTGTCCAATACCCATACCATCTGAATATGCACTGCGAAAAGTTCTTGAACAATAGGCTGTAGTTCTTGGGCAAAAGTCTGTTTTACATAGTCTATATGAGCCGATTGTTTTTCTACATCTGCCTTTAGCTTTTGAATTTTTTGCACTTTTTTGTTAAAAAGGTCTTGTTCTTTATTTAAAACTTTTTCCTTTTTTTCTATTTGCGGAACAAGCGAAGTTTTTTTCATCAATGGTTATATAAGTTTGTAATAAAAAACTATAATAGAGTTTATGAATAATTTTTTACTATAGCCCCACCCAACCCTCCCCACAGGGAGGGCTAAAAAGGAGTTATGCATAAACTCTAATAAATTAGTCAAATTTAGGCTAAAATCTTTTTAGGGCAAAATTATTAAGGTACTAATCTTTCGTGGATTGCAGCATTGGTAACAAGGTCTGTACCGTAAAAATCTATGTACTGCACTTTGGGTTTTAGTTTGCCTTCTGCTTGGATAAAAATTCGCTGAACTTTTATAGCCCTTGCATTCACAGTTACAGTAACTACAGGTTGTTTTTGAGTATCTAATTGCAGGGTAAAAATAAGTTTTTTGTACGCCACTAAGGTAAATTCATAATGGTTTTGTGCAATTTCTTTGGTCTTTACGCCGTAGGCTAAGGTGCGTTGTTCATAGTTCAAATCCTCTATGATACCCCCTTTTTCATAGCTAATCCAATAAACTTTAATAGGGTTTTTGGTGTCTAAATCTTTGTTGGGTGTAAAGTTTGCATCATAGACAACTGTATTGGTGTTGGCGTTTCGTTGTAGATAAAACAACCTTTCTGCCGTTGGGGGTGGGGTAGGGTAGGGGGTAGTTTGGGCTATACTATAAAAAGTAAGGCAAGAAAAAAGTAGGGACAAAAAGAATTTCATAAGAAGTGCTAATGTGTTTAGTAGTTATATAACAATTTAGCTACGCTTGTCAAGGTCTTTGACCATTGCCAACGTAGCTAAATTGTTATTCAATTCCTTTTAAATAGGCTGTTCGGGGTCTTCTCTTTCGGGTGCTTCAAAGGTGCTGCTTTGGTTAAATCTTTGTCGCAAAGCATCTGGATTTACCTCTTGCTCCAATAGCATCTTCCGCAGTTTTCCGTACATAAACGACACGCCCAACAATAAAACGCCCAAGAAAATAAGAGCAAAAACTTTGGCAAATAAACCAATATGGCGGAAGTCTAAGGCGAAAAATTTGATAATGGTAAGTCCAAAAATAGCTAAGGCTATCAAACGCATCTCTTTGATTTTCAATCGCATACCGTAAATCATAAGGGCAGCTGAACACAAAGCCCATACGATTGAGTAGCCCAACATACGTACACTCCACAAAATATCGTCAAGGTCTTTGCCTGCTTCATAAAATACAATGGCTGCGGTGTGTTCCATTTCGGCAGAAATGTGAAACAACAAAACCACCGCCACAAACCACGTAGCATACGTAAAGGCTGGATTTTTATCGCCGTATCTTTTATACAAATCTGTAATCAACATCACGACCATAACCACGCCCAAAATCACGTTGATATAGTGCAAGGCAAAAGCCCAAAAACTTTGGTTTTGCATCAAATATTCGTTTCGCAAATCCAATACGCTGAAATGAACTATTAACATATAAGAAAATGCCGAAACAGCCACCAAGTAATCTGCCACTTTTTGCATGACAGGTACTTTTAGGCGTTGCCCAATCAACCAAATGCCTAAAATGAATAAGCTATTGTAAATGCCTATCCACAACCTCTTGATTTCTTTGACTTCGTATTGGTGAAAACTCAACTCCACATTGCCAATCATATACAGTAAAAAACCCGCCAAACCACCTAAAACTGCCATATAGAGTTGTTTGCGAACCGCAATAATTTGTTTAGCCTCTCTGTCTTTGTTCAATATCAAAATAGAACCGATACAAGTTACAATCGTAATGAAGGTAGCATACACTGCGGGGTTGAAAAACAGCGTAGGTGCTGGCTGCGAGTACGTATGAAACCAGTTGGCAAAGACCATAAAACCGCCAATCAGCATAATTACCGCAGAACTATTGCGTAACCATTGTAGGTTGGCGTAGTAGCCCAAGCCCATTAAAACTAAAGCCTCAATCGTCCAAAAACGGTTGAGTTGTAAGTAAGACGACTCTACAAAAATTCCCAAAGACACTAATATTACACCAAAACCTACGGCATGGTCGACAAGTCTATCATCAAAACCACCTTTGCGGATAAGTCCTGTAGCAAAAATAGCATTGAGCAAGCCCATCATTATTAGTGCCATTCCTGAATCGTCTTTCAGTGTTTCGTGTTCGTACAAAAGACGAATCATTGTATAAACAAACAACACTGTATTAATGACTATAGGGAAATAAAACTGTTCGCCATGCTTAATGGTATAAGCTACATAAATAGCCCAAAAGAAAATATAGTACAATACGGTAAAAGTAACTGCCACACTAAAAATACCATTGTCGAGCAAATCTGTCGAGGGCAAGTGTATCCAACCATCAAAAGTAATCACCGTTAATATAAAGATACTTGCATTAATAAACTGCCATTGTTTGTAGTTGGCTACGGCAGCCATTAGCACATTCATAAATAGTAAGTAACTGAAAAACAGTGTATTACTAAAATCTTCATCAGCATTTACGGTATAAGGCATAAGGTAAGCCCCAAAAAGAGCCAGCACCGCCAAACTTCGCCTATCGTACAAAATGGCTAAGGACAGCGTAAGCAAGGTCGTCAAGCTACCTAAAAAAAATGCAAAAGGTTTATTAATAATACCATCATATTCGGCAGTATCAATAGAGTAGTAAAAAATGGCAACTGCACCATAAGCAAATAAACCACTAAACGTAACATTGCTTTGGCGAAGCCGATGCGTCAAGTACAACATAGCTACACCAATACCAAAAACCAATAAACTTTTGATAGTGTCGTTGATGTACCAGTTCACATCTGCAATATTTAGCAAAGTGATGACCCCAATCGTAATTAATAGAATACCTAATTTACTAATTAGGTTTTCGCCTACCAACTGCTCAAAATCCTTGCGGGGTTGCTCCAAATACTCCAAATATTGTGTTTTGAGGTCTTTGGGTACAGTACGGGTTCTATGCCTATTGCTGTTGGTCGCCAGAGGGTCGTCTGCAAATTCTTCTCTATCTCTGTTGAAGTTTTCTCGCATAAAACTTTTTTCTTCTGCACCTCCCCAATTAAATCCTTGTTTGGCTAACTCCTCTTTGCGTTTTCTTTCGGCTTCTTCTTGTTCTTTTTGTTTGCGTGTTTTGCGGTAGGGGTACGCCAAATTTTCCAACTCCTCATCGCCAATCGTCAAGTCGCCTTTAGACACCAATAGTTTGTAGGCTTCGTCGTCATTTAGTCTGGAAAACTCCTCGTCAGACATCATTTTGATGCCCAAACGGTGTTGTGCTATTTCTTGTTTAAATAGTTCTATCCTTTCCAACAACTCTTGTTTGTGGTCTTTTTCGGGAGTTTCGTTATCTATATCGTTAGGATTTTTGGTTTCCATAAGCACGTAATAAGTAAGATTGGCTGCATTGCTGCGTGTAAAATAACGCAAAATGTTGATTAATAATCACTTCTAAGTTAATGAAATTTTGTAAGAAAAAAATCATTTCGAAGGTTTTTAATGCAAAGAAGTAACATTTCTTAGAGAAATGTTACTTCTTTGGTGGTTTTTAGTAAGTCTTTGCTATGATTGTTTTGCTTACTACAAGGTTCAATGCGTAAAGATGTCATCTTTTGTAAAAACAGTAAACTTGCAAGGTTACAGACTCATAAAAAGATGACATCTTTGGACTGTGTTTTATTTATAATTGGTATAATACTTTTTCTAAAATATTTTTCCTTGAAAGTGCAATTTTGCTAATAGCTGCTACCAAATTTTTTAATAAATCTTTGGGTAAGTGCTGTAAAAATTCTTTGGGGCTAATGGCTTGTTTGAAAAACTCTTTGGCTTGACTTAATAAATGCTTACGTTCTTCGGCAGACAGATGGGCGTAAATATAAGCTGCCAATGGCGAATTTTGTAAGTCAAAAGACGTAGGCGAAGTACGACCAACTGCCAACAGTTGATACACTGTATCTGTTTGTAAATCAGTAGATTGTATGGTATTAGGTGGTAAAAAATCTTCGGCTCTTTGGACTTTTTGATGATAGACTCGTACATCTCCTACAAACATAGACAGAGGGGCATCGCCACCTGTAAGCAGGGCTAAGGCTTCTATTACTGCCACAGGCAAAAGTTTCATACCAATATATTGCGTAGCTGTACTTACATTGTAAGTAGCTTTATTGACTAAATACTGGAATTGATTTGTTGGTGGATTAGTTTTGTATTGGTGAAAAATATGTTGAGGATTTAAAAAACCTAAAAAAGTTTCCATTTTCAACAACGCATTGCGGTAACTTACTACTGAATACACACCACCTTGCCACATAAAATAATTGGTTTCGGGCAATAAAATCCAAGTGTTATCTAAAAAACGTCCAACATCTTCAAACGCAAAATTTGCCACATCTCTATTACCCAAGCCAACGGCATCTATCACTATGTTATCTATGGTGGTGCTACTCAAAGGCAAACCCACCATTTTAGTTATTTCTTGTAGGCGTTGTGCTAAAACCTCGTAACAAGTTTTTCCTTCGGCATTTTCTTTCCTGAACGGAATGGTCGCCTCTATACACGCCAACACCGCCAATAACTCTGTAACCGTAAGGTAAGGGTGCAAGAGTTCTGCACACAGCAAGGCACTCAAAAACTCGTTTTGCCCTGCGTAGGGCGACAATTTTTGACCATGTGCAAAACCAAATAACTGCAAAACCAACTCAAACAAAGGATTTTCTATATGACTTTGCGAAATAGTTACCTCCAAGTTTTCGGTGTTGAGGTGTACGTATTTCGCCAAAATCGTATCGGTTTGGGGCGGAAAACCGCCATCTATCTGCACATACACTACATCATGAAACAGCCCCGCCAAAGTTTGTGTAGGGTTCATGTCCCTGCAAACGTCTAACAAGTGCTGGGTCGTATGAAATTTACGCCTACTCCCCTCCATTGCCAAAAAAATAGTTGTGCCAATAGGTTCTATGACTGCCCAATCTACGTTTTTACCTAATTGGACAAGAGAGTTGTGTAACAACTGTAAAACTTGGTGAATGGGTGAGTGCATTTTTTTTCAGTTAGCAGTTCTTTCAGTTATCAGTAAACAGTGAACAGTTATCAGTAAATAGTAATTAATGAATAGTTAGTGATGAAAAGAAGTAAAAGTAGTACCTAATTAGTTGATAGTGTCGTGCTTTAAAAACTTATAGTAAAACTAATTTTTTCAAAGAAATAAGTTGATTGTGTTCACGAAGTTCTATAAAGATGTAATCTTTTGAAGGGTGCGACCTCTCGCAAGATTACATCTTTATAGAACTTCGTGAACACTAACTATAACAATTTATAGCACGACACTAATAACTGTTTACTGTTCATTGATTACTATTCACTGAAAAACTGATGTTGCGTTGTAAGCCTGCAAATTTTGTGCGTTTAATGGCAGATTTTTTAAATAATTCATTAAAAACTTCTTCGGTGAGTTCTTGCCAGTCTTGTTTGCGGAAATTTTCTAAGTGGGGGTGAGGCTGAAACTGCGGTTCTTGGTGTGGTTTCGCAAATCTGTTCCAAGGGCAAACATCTTGACAAATATCACAACCGAAAATCCAATTTTCAAATTGACCAGCTACCGAAGTCGGTATAGCTTCTTTGAGTTCTATTGTAAAATACGAAATACATTTGCTGCCATCTATTTGGTAGGGGCTAAACAAGGCATCTGTGGGGCAAGCATCTATACAACGAGTACAAGTTCCGCAATAGTCTTTGGTGGGGTGGTCGGCTTGTAAAGGCAAATCTATGATAAGTTCGGCTATGAAAAAAAAGCTACCTATCTGCCTGTTTATCAGGTTCGTATGTTTACCAATCCAACCTAAACCACTGCGTTTTGCCCATGCTTTGTCCATGACAGGAGCAGAATCTACAAAAACTCTACCGCCTACTTCGCCTATTTCTTCATGGATTTTCTCCATGAAAGTTTGTAGTTTTTCTTTGATAACAAAATGATAATCTTTGCCATAAGCATATTTAGAGATTTTCAAGTCGTCCTCTTGCAAAAAAAGTTCTTTTTCTGGAAAATAGTTGTAGAGCAAGGAAACAACAGATTTGGCATCGGGTACTAACAAACGAGGGTCTAACCGTTTATCAAAGTGGTTTTCCATGTAGCTCATCTTGCCATGCAGGTTTTGTTGCAGCCATTTTTCTAACAAAGGGGCTTCTTCTTCTAAAAAAGTAGCCTCTGAAATACCACAAAAAGAAAAGCCCAACTCTTGAGCAAAAGACTTGATGAGTTGGGTATTTTTGGCAATAAGGTGCAAGTTTTCTAACATAAAAACTTATTTACTTCTTTTTAGAAATTAGGGAAAACTTCTTCTATGTACTTGAAAGTAGTCAAAATTTCAGGTTTATTGTTAATCAAAGCTACGGTATGTTCAAAATGGGCAGATGGTTTTTTGTCCACAGTCCTAATGCCATGGTCATCAACCATTTTTTCTATCTCTTTTTTGCCCATGTTTATCATAGGTTCTATGGCAATGACAATGCCGTTTTGTAGCTTTTTGCCTTCGCCTCTTTTGCCGTAATTTTGCACTATAGGTTCTTCGTGAAGGTCTTGCCCGATACCATGTCCTACTAATTCACGCACCACAGAGTAGCCAAATTTTTCTACGTGCTTCTGAATAGCCGAACCTACATCACCCAAACGACCATTCGGTTTTACTTGTTCTATGCCTTTGTACAAAGATTCTTTGGTTGCTTTCAAGAGTTGCAATACTTCGGGTTTTACATTGCCCACAGGGTACGTATAAGCCGAATCTGCATGATAACCTTTGTAAAACACCCCGCAATCTACCGAAATAATATCACCGTCTTTCAGTTCGTAATCACTTGGCAAACCATGTACTACGACTTCATTGACAGAAATACACAAAGAAAACGGAAAACCGTTGTAGTTCAAGAAAGACGGTAAAGCCCCATGTTCTTTAATAAATTTTTCTGCAAAGGTGTCTAAGTCTTTGGTTTTTGTACCCACTTTAATTCTTTTGGCAATTTCGCCATGTACTTTACCTAAAATTTCAGCACTTTCTTTAATGCTGTCTATTTCTTTCTGTGTTTTGTAAATAATACTCATTTTGATTCGTTTTTTGCAAAGGTAAGATTAAAAAAAGTAAAAGCTATAAAAGAATTTCCTTTTATAGCTTTGGGGGTTATATTTCCTTTTAACTTTCTTTACAAATACTTATTCACAGGTTAAATTTTCACGCCTATTATCGTAATGTCATCTCTTTGTTCTACTTGCTGCATATAGTCTATCAAAGCCGTTTCCAAAATTACTTTCTGCGTTTTACAAGACAAACCAGCATTTTCTTTGAACAAGGAAAATAATCTTTTAGAACCAAAACTTTCTCTTTGAACATTGTTTTGGTCTGCATAACCATCTGAAAACAAGAAGATTACATCATTTTTTTGTAAATCTATTACTTGCGTTTCAAACTTTTTTTCTGTGCCAGTCCTTCCGCCTATGTATCTTCTTGTACCCGCAAATTGTTGCATTTCTCCTTGGCGTACTCTGCACAAAGGTCGTTTTGCCCCTGAAAAATAGAGTGTTTTCTCGTGATTTTCATTTTCCACAATCTTACACAAACAAACGTCCATGCCATTATTATCATTAGAAGCCGTTTGTTTCAGGGTAATCACTACGTTTTGGTGTAGAGTTTCCAAAATCGTAGCCGTATCATAAATGCCTTTATGGTGAATAATCTCATTGAGCAAAGTATAACCTATCATAGACATAAAAGCCCCCGGTACTCCATGTCCTGTGCAGTCTAAGGCAGCTAAAAACAACTGATTTTCTTCTTCCGAAAACCAATAAAAATCGCCAGAAACCACATCTTTTGGGCGAAAAACAACAAAAGCATCACTAAAATACTCTTTAATTTCTGTGTCCGTAGGCAAAATCACTTGTTGGATACGTTCCGCATACCGAATACTGTCCTGAATACGGTTACTTTGTTGCGAAAGTAGTTTAAAAGCTCCTTCTAATTTGGTTTTTTGCTCCTGAATTTCGTGCCTTTGTGTCTTTAATACTACGTTGGTGAGCTTAGTTCTTTGGCGTGAACGGTAAATCAACACTGCAATCAACACCGCCAAACCCAATAGTACAATTACCAAATAATTGATGGTTTGGTGCAATTCTTTTTCTTCTTGGGCTTTGGCTATGGCTAACTCTTGTGCTTTATTTTCGGCTTTTATTTTTTCTTCCTGAATACGCAAATTGTCTGCCTCTAATTGTGCTTTTTGGGCTAATAAAAACAAACTATCTGCCTTGCGTTTACTCTCCGTTTGCATAGCCATAGCCCTTAATCTGTCTGCTTCGGCTTGCTTTTGGGTGTACGCCAACAAAGTTGCTTGATTTTCATTCTCAATTTCTTGTAATCTGTGGTCTTTTTCCAATAACTTTATTTCTTGTTCTTTTTTATCCAACAAAGCCTTTGCCTCCAAATTAGCTATCATTTTACTATTTTCATGCGTAAAAATGCTATCATGTAGAGCCTTATACAACTCAAAATTATTCAAAGCATCATTTGTATTTCCTTGTGTTTTATGGGATAAATACAAAGTAAAATAGGCTTTTTCTATTTCTTTGGGAGAACCAATGGTTTTTGCAATTTGTAATGCTTCCTCTGCATACTGAATACTCTGCGGGTACTTGCCTGCTCGTGAAAAAATACTTGCCAAAGACGTAAGAGCATAGCAAATACTTCTTTTGTCTTTCAATTCTCTACTGATTTCCAATGACTTAACAAAATAAATAGCTGCACTGTCGTGTCCTTTGCGGTCATACACCATGCCTATATTGTTAAGTACAACGGCTGTGCCTTGTTTGTCTTTATTTTCTTCTCTTACTTGCAATGTCTTTCTGTAGTATTGCAACGCAGTTTCTAATTGGTCTTTTTGGTAGTAAATAGCCCCAATATTGTTATAGATTTTGGCTTTAGCTAAGGCATCGCCTATTTTCTCTCTAATAGCTAATGCTTTTTGGTAATATTCTAAGGCTAAATCCAAATTATTTTGGTCATTATAAATATTGCCGATATTGCTTAGGTTCGTAGCTATGCCTATTTTGTCTTGCAGCTTTTCTTGTATTTCCAATGATTTTTGATTGTAGTCTAATGCTTTGGGGTAGTTGCCTTGCACATAGTACACCGCCCCTACATTCCCCAAATTGCGAGCTAATCCACGCAAATTTTTTGTTTTTTCCCAAATGTTAATAGCTTTTTTATAGGCGTGCAGGGTATTGTCGTATTCGCCTTTTTGCCAATAAAGACTACCTAACCTATTCCATGCTGCTGCTTCACCTCTTAGGAATTTTATTTTTTCTGCTAATAAAAGGCTTTTATGACTTAATTGAAGGGCTGAATCTATTTTTGTTTTACTATAAATACCTGCTATCTCTAATAAAACCAATACTTTCACTGTATCGTGTGGGGGGTAATTATAGAGTTTGGTAAGGCTATCAAGTTGTCGAGTTTGTGCATACACCTGTGTCCCAAACAAAAGGAATAGGCAAATACAATAAAGTAACTGATAAAAAGTATTCATTGTAAAAAATTCGATGTGGATAAAAGTAAAAAATACCGTAGTGAATATCAAATGCAGTTGAGATAATTTTTACTTTACTGAGAAAATATAGTGCTTTATACACAATTTCACAACAATAGTAGAGAATTTTGTTAAAAAAACTTTAGTACCCATTAGAGTTTATGAATAACTCCTTTTTAGCCCTCCCTACGGGGAGGGTTGGGTGGGGCTATAGCAAAAAATTATTCATCAACTCTATTAGACTATTCAAACACAAAAAAACAAGACAATTTATTGTTTTATACATAATTATAGCAAATTTGTCATTGTAGCACTCAAACACCAATGATACGACACCTTATTTACTTTCTTGCCTTCAACATAGTTTTTGGGCTGTCTATCTACGCACAACCCAAAGGCTATGACCCGAACAGACTTTTTTCGGTTGAAGAAGCCCAAGAAGATATTGCTGTATTACAAAATCTACTTTATACCTATCACCCTTCCGTATTTAGGTACACGCCCAAAGATAGTATTGATTTCTTTTTTCGGCAAATCATGCCCCGAGAGGCTGTAACAGAAAGGCAGCTACGAGCCAAAATACGCCATGTTGTCAGTAAAATCCGTTGTGGGCATACCAACGTACTACCTTCCAATCATTTTATTCAATATTTTACTAAAAACCCACAACACCATTTACCTATAGAAGTGCATTTGATTAACGGTAAGTTATTCATTAGCAATAATTTGAGCCAAGATACAAGCCTACACATAGGCGAAGAACTCTTGAGTGTAGAAAACCACACCGCTAATGAAATTGTACAAAAAATTTATGACGTAGAAATTAGTGATGCCTTTAGCTATGCAGGTAAACAGACGGCTGTCAATGATGGTTTTCGTTTTTTTAATACCTTGTTTTATGGTACAAAACCAATGTACGAAGTAAGTGTACAAGACAGTACAGGCAAGCAACGGAAATTGATGTTATGGGAAAAAAGTCTTGACAGTTTGGCAAAACCTGCAATGGATAGCCTAAAAAACTTTACAACCAATGCAATAAATCCATTGCTTCATTCGCCAAAATGGTTGCTCAATGAACCCTCTCAAAGACTGCGAATAGATGAAAAATATCCTAATTTGGCTATTTTGCAAATAGAAGGTTTTGACAATCAAAAGTTTTCTAAATTCTATAAAAATGTTTTTCAGTTATTGCAAAACCATCAAATTACGCATTTGGTCATAGACCTACGCAATAACGGTGGAGGCAAAGTGCAAGATGCCAATGAATTACTTACGTACTTATTGCCCCAGCCTTTTACCTACCATTTTGAACGTAAACACCAATCTCTCAAAGGTTTGCGTAAATATGCAACACAAGGTAGATTTTGGTTGCGTATTACGCCTTCTTTTTTTCGCTGTTTTTCTAAGACTACAAAAGAAGCTGATATGATTTTTCATGAATGGTATCACGAACCCAAAACAGCCTTGCAGTTCAAAGGAAAAGTTTTTGTACTTACCAACGGAGGGACTTTTTCGGCTGCTGCTACGGTGGCTGCTTACCTCAAAAACTTGTCTAATAGCACCGTCATAGGTACAGAAACAGGAGGCAGCGAGGCAGGAACAAATGCTTTGTTATTTCCTTTGATAACTTTACCCCACTCAAAAATACAAGTGAGAATGCCTTTGTACTATGTGAAATATGCTATCGGGATTCCTGATAATCGGAGAGGCGTATTGCCACACATTGCCATACAATATACTTTGCAAGCTATATTGCTCAAAAAAGATTTGGAAATGGAGGAGGTGTATCGACAAATAGAGAAAACTAAATAGTGGAATAACGTATTTTACGTTATTTATTTTCATAGCGTAGTGTTTGCAAACCCTACGCTATGAAATTCAACTAACTTACTTCGCAGGTTTTACCAACACCTCGTCAATAAGTCCGTAAGCCTTAGCTTCTTCGGCTATCATCCAATAATCTCTGTCAGAGTCTTGCCAAATTTTCTCGAAAGGTTGTTTACTGTGCATAGCAATAATTTCGTACAATTCTTTCTTAATTTTTTGGATTTCTCTGTGAGTAATTTCAATATCCGAAGCCTGACCCTGAGCACCGCCCAAAGGTTGGTGTATCATTACTCTTGAGTGTTTCAAGCCCGACCTTTTGCCGTCTGCCCCTGCACACAACAAAACTGCCCCCATAGAAGCAGCCATACCCGTACAAATGGTAGCTACGTCTGGCTTAATGTAGTGCATGGTGTCGTAAATGCCCAAACCTGCGTACACAGAACCCCCAGGGCTGTTGATATACATTAAAATATCTTTGCGAGCATCTGTAGATTCTAAGAACAAAAGTTGAGCTACGATAATATTTGAAATATAGTCGTCTATAGCCGTACCCAAGAAGATAATACGGTCTGCCATCAAACGAGAAAACACATCAATTTCGCGGAAATTCGTAGGTCTTTCTTCTATGACAGTGCGAGTCATGTTGCTAATATTCGAAATGTACGCATCTGTACGCACACTGCTAATGCCATGATGTTTGGTGGCGTATTTTCTAAATTCTTCTCCGAAGTGCATAATGGTTAAAAGTGTTAATGAGTAGATAGTGCCAATCTCATTGATTTTCAGGACTTTAATAGCTTGAATAATAAAGAGTATGACAGATGTAATAATGCTATTTACTAAAATTACTCCAAAATAGCAAACAATGACAAAAAGACATATTTTTTAACTACTAAATCATTTCTCTAACACCAATCCATCTAAGACCTCAATATACCGTTGAATCCCTTGCTCTATTTCGTGCAAATACACAAACTCGTCTGCCGTATGCGACCTTGCAGAGTCGCCAACGCCTAATTTTAGTGTAGTAAAAGGCATCACAGCTTGGTCTGATAGGGTAGGGGAGCCGTAATAAGACATACCTAACGACAAACAACGCTGCACCAAAGGGTGCGACAGCGAAATGCCCGATGAGTTGAGCCTAAAAGAACGTGGAACAGCCTCACTTTGTAGATTTTTTTGCACAATTTCAAAAACTTCTTCATTTGTATAGCATTCTGTAACTCGAATATCGACAACAAATTTGCACCTATCAGGTACAACATTGTGCTGTGAACCTGCCTCTATTTGCGTTACAGTCATTTTTACTTTGCCCAAAACCTCCGAAATCTTCGGAAATTCATAGTTTTGTAACCACTGAATATCTTGTAGAGCTTTGTAAATAGCATTCACACCTTCGTTTCTGGCTGCGTGTCCTGCTTTGCCGTAGGCGGTGCAGTCTAAAACCAACAAACCTTTTTCGGCAATGGCTGCTTGCATTTGGGTAGGTTCGCCAACAATACCTACCGCAATTTCACCTAATTCACCCAATACACTTGCTACGTTTTTATGCCCCGAATTTTCTTCTTCGGCAGATGCCACATACACCAAATTGTAGGGCTGTTCCGTAGGTTCAAGGTGCAAAAAAGCTGCTAACAAACACACCAACGAAGCCCCAGCGTCATTGCTACCCAAACCAAAGAGTTTACCGTCTTCTATGGTCGGTTGGTACGGATTTTTTGTCCAACTTACATTCGGTTTTACGGTGTCATGGTGCGAATTGAGTAAAATGGTAGGCTTTTTTGTGTCAAAATTCCTGCTTTTTACCCAGACATTATTGTCTTTGCGTTGGGGAGTATGACCTTTTTGGCGAATAAAATCTGCCAACAAAGTAGCCGTTTGGTCTTCTTCGCCACTCAAAGAAGGCGTAGCTATTAAAGTTTGTAATAAATTAAGAGTTTCTGTATAAAGATTATTCATAATTTTACTATCTGTAATTTTCTATAAACCCCACAAGGGCTTTTAGGGTCGTGCTTTAAAAACTTATAGTGAAACTAATTTTTTTCAAAGAAATAAGTTTGATTGTCTTCAAGAAGCTCTATAAAGATGACATCTTTTAGAAAGATGTCATCTTTATAGAGCTTCTTGAAGACTACGTATAA
>CANGYA010000069.1 GCA_947457925.1 Cytophagales bacterium
CATTTGGAAGTTTTATCATCTGGAGTCCTTGCTAAATTAGATACAATTGGCGAACATTTAACTGATTTTGGCAACAAAGAGGTTGTTATTCAACGAAATAACAAGGAGGTTCAATTGACCTTAGCCTTGAAAGCTGGTGCGGTAAATGTGCTTGCTGATGACAATATGCCTCCTACTACTGTTCAAACACAAGGTTTGTCTTTGGTCATAGCTGAAGAAATTGCTGGTGTCGGGTAGCTTTTGTTTGTATTGTTAAAGTTTCATTTATTCATGAGGTAGAATCATAAGCTGCCTTACGTCTTGTTGTATGGCTTTTTTATGCCTATAACACTACCTATATTTTGTATGTATATACAAAATTAAATGGTGCTATACCCCCGTGTTATTTTTGTAATGAACTTAGCAAGCCTCATGAAAATGGACTTTGACAGCGGGAAAGGTAGCACCGTTTTTTGTTACCCAAAAAGTCAAAATGTCAAAGTCCAATATGAAAGAATTAATTAAAGTAAGCCAACACGACTTAGGAAAAGTTGTGAGTGCAAAAGAACTACATGAGTTCTTAGAAGTAAAAAGTAAGTTTGCGGAATGGATACAAAGACGGATTTCTGAATACGGATTTGTTGAAAATCAAGACTTTACGACTTTTTCCGAAAATTCGGAAAAAGGAAGACCAAATATTCAATACGCTATTACCTTAGACATGGCAAAGGAGTTGGCAATGGTGGAACGGAATGAGAAGGGCAGGGAAGCAAGGCAGTATTTTATAGCTTGCGAAAAGGAGCTACGAGAGGTGAAGAAAGAAAAAAGTAGTGCTGTTACGCCCCGTTTGATGCGGCGTATAAGCCCTGTTCAGTTGGCAGATATGCTGTATAAACTTTGTTTTGTGGATAGCAAGGAGGTACGAGAAAGTCTGGCTACACAGCTTCACCAAGATACTCTTTGTACCACAGCAGGTAAGAAAGGAGGTGAGGTATGCTAACTATCACGCCTCAACATATAAATGCCTTGCAAAATTTATTGGTTATAGATACCACTAAACGACTGATAGCCAACATAGAAGAGGCTCAAAACTTATTGGTAGCAAGTTGTATAGAAGATTACGGTACGTTGGTAGGAGATTATTATTATACGTTGCACCTACTCAAAGTTTTCTTGAAGGCAATAGAACAGGCTAACCAGCCCAGCCTACTCGCAGAAGAAAAAGAAAGCTAAACAAAAACCCTTTGAGGACTTAAAAAAACCTTGAAGGGTTTTTTATTTACTTGTTGTTAAATAGGGATTAAATAGTTGTTGATTACTTTTAAAATGTATGTGCATACCGCAAGTTTTATTAATTTTAGCCCTTAGTCTTACAAGTACCTCACTTACTTTTTTTACTTGTTCTAAACCTTCCTCGCCTTCTAATACCGGGCTTACTAATTCAAAAGTATCTTCACCTTGTATGCTTGAGTCTGATACTATCTTCCAGTGTGTTCTTGTGGTGTGGTTATAGAATTCGGATTGTACTTCAATGCCAGCCGTTGTTAATGCTTGTATGAGGTTATTTCTATTTACTCCGTAGCTTTCTATTTCTACACCGAATTTCTTATTAAATACTTGTGGCATAAAACTTAATGCCTGTGCAGTGTTTTGAGGTAGTCTGTTTTCTTTTTGCATTTTGGCATATACATTCTGCACGAAGCCATAATTAGGAGTAGCTTGATAATAATTAGCTATTAAATTAGTAATTTCTTTACGAGTTAAACCAAGCATTATGAGTTGTTCTATCTTGTGTGTCTTGGTTGTGTTTTGGTTTAAAATTTCTTGTAAGTGCATGATTTTTAGCGTGTTATGTTTAATTTTTGATAGGACAAACAACGCTAATAGTTTGCCACCGTGCAAATTGTTTGGCAAGTATTTCACACTTTTTTTGTTGTATTTTTCTTATTAAAAAAATATCCTACCATCGTAAATAAGGGTAGGATATAAAGACTTTAAATAATTATGTATTTGTGTGTGGACTTTGTATTTTTGCGTGTGTGGAATTTGTGTATATATATGTAACACGAATAAAAAATTATTCTACACTTTCCAACAATTTGGAGTTAAAAATATCTACAGGAGCTACTACTTTTTCTTCATAAGGAATTTTGTTGCCGTACCGTTTTTTCATTTCTGCCACTACTTGTGGGGCAGATAAATCAAAATTTTTCAGTTGTTTCAACGCACAAAGTTCTACACCTATGGCTTGTTGATAGATTTTCCACACCAATTCAGAACAATACAGCCTTTCGTTGCTCCAGTTAAAGCCCATATCATAATCTTTGCCTATGAGTTGTTGCCCAAACTGTTTCATGGCTTGTAGTTTTTCAGGGGTTAAATTTTTTGTACTTTTTAGTCGTTTAACAAAATATTTTTCTCCTTTACCTTTCTTTACCCAGTTTTCCCATAGAGTATTTTTTACAGGTTGCACCGCCTCCAACACATACCATTCACTATTTTCTTTGAATACAATTCCGCAATGACTGACGGTAGAGTGCGTAGCTAAGTGAATTACTGTACTTTGGGCAGAGTTGGAAGTTTGGAATACAATATCGCCTTCCTGAAAGTTGGGAATGCTGGCAAAGCAAGAGTAGATATTTTGTAGGATGAATACGAATAAGAATAGCATTGAGATAAGTAATTTAGGCGGAAAATTAAAAAAATGGATTGTACTTTTCAAAATATAAGTCTAATGTGCCGTATTGGTGGAAGTCAAAAGATGGAAGTTCTCCAATATGATAAATACCTTTTGCCCCAGCAGAAGACACAGACAAAGTAATGACAAAAGATGTTTTTGTATTTCTTTTGAAACCAGATTTTGGGCTGCTAATCACTAATTCGCCAATGAATTGAAAACAGCTAATAGGGTTGTTATGGCTTGTGCTGACAATACGCCCTACAATGTCAAACTTGCCAAACAAATTGGTATTGTCAAAGATACCTTGTAGGCGGTATTGCGTTGCCACATCTTCAAAAACTACCTCCTTTGTAGAAGTGCTTGCCTGTGGTATATCACTAATTACTATAGCTAAATTTTCTTGCACGTTATTAACTACCTGATTTTCAGTAATAAAAGTAGAAAGTTGGCACTTTACTCCTGCTGACTCGTGAGCAGAAATATTGTGTGCAATACCTACTAAGATAATAGGCGAATGGTTAATAAAAAAGTCTTCCATAGTAAAATTTATGCTTAGAAAAACAGTGTATTTAACGTAAGTTGCGTAGTACAAAATGTGGACTACCATTAGGGTAGGCTGTTTAGAATGCCAAATTTTCTTTATTATAGTTTGTCGTCATTTTTCTATTTCAAAAAATATCACTAGACAATCCCCATAAAGCTTTGAAAATGAGAGGCTTTTTGTACTTTTAAGTTTACCAAGACAAAAAAAGTAGCTAATGCACTCGCATACCCGCCAATTTATCTCAAAAAATACTGAAATACGTAAAAGTATGGCAGAAAATTTATTTATTTTTATAGTTTGTAAGTACTTGCAATAATTTAATCATATATTTTGATAAGGATAATATTCTGATTACCAATATATTAGCTTAAAAAAATACGATTATTCACTTGTAATTACTTAGTTACTAGCCACTTGCATATTTTTGTCTTAGCGGATTATAAGGGAATAGCTATTCCTATCTACTTTAAAGTTTTTGAACACAAAGGGGGGTATTGAAATATGAACTAATGGTTTTCATGCAAAGAACTTCCTGTTTTTGCTCATTTAGTACAAACTACGCTGATTGGAGATAGAGAATTTATAGGCGATGCGTGGGTTTACTTGTTTGTCATTTTGGGTATGAATTTCATTAATCGGATTTTCAAAAATATGCATCAAAAAAAACTGTGTAATTGATGTTCTCATTCGGAGTTTGCAAAAAAGAGCTAAGGCAAAGCCTCAGAATTGATTAAAATAAAAGGTATGACTTTAAGAGTATGTGTTATTCATAAAAAAACAACAAGAGCCTTTTGAGTTAATTTCTATTCATTACAACTGCTAACAAAAACATAAATTACTTATTACCAATACTTTAACACATATTGTTTACAATAATAGAAATATTTTAAAAAAAATAGTGAGATAAACTTGCTTTATTAGAATCAATTTGCGTACCTTTGCAACGCATTTGAAACAAAACGGTTTCTAAAAAATAATTAAAATAAAAAAAGGGGAGATTCCAGAGCGGCCAAATGGGAAGGACTGTAAATCCTTTGTCTTACGACTTCGCAGGTTCGAATCCTGCTCTCCCCACTCTCATGATAAAGGCGGAAGTAGCTCAGTTGGTAGAGCGACAGCCTTCCAAGCTGTAGGTCGCGGGTTCGAGCCTCGTCTTCCGCTCAATTTAAGAAAAGTGGCAAGTTTTTGCTACTTTTTTTAGTAATGTAGCAAGCCCATGTAGCTCAGTGGTAGAGCACTTCCTTGGTAAGGAAGAGGTCGTGGGTTCAATTCCCTTCATGGGCTCGACTTCTACAGAGGATTGCAAGTAAACTTACAGGTTTTCCTGTGAGTTTCGGTATTGCAGGAACATTATAGGTTTTATTTGTTATTCAATCGTAAAGTTTATTAAATTTTTCTAAAAATGGCTAAAGAGGTATTTGACCGTTCAAAACCCCACGTAAACGTTGGTACAATTGGTCACGTTGACCATGGTAAAACTACTTTAACTGCTGCTATCACTAAGGTATTGGCAGAAAAAGGGTTAGCTCAAATGAGAGATTTCTCTTCAATTGACAATGCTCCTGAAGAAAAAGAAAGAGGTATTACTATCAATACTTCTCACGTAGAATACGCTACTGAGAAAAGACACTATGCACACGTTGATTGCCCTGGTCACGCCGATTATGTGAAAAACATGGTTACTGGTGCTGCTCAAATGGACGGTGCTATCTTGGTTGTGGCTGCTACAGACGGTCCTATGCCTCAAACTCGTGAACACATCTTGTTAGCTCGCCAAGTAGGTGTACCTGCATTGGTTGTGTTTATGAACAAAGTTGATATGGTTGATGACCCTGAATTGTTGGAATTAGTAGAAATGGAAATCAGAGAGTTATTATCATTCTATCAATTCCCTGGTGACACTATTCCTGTTATCAAAGGTTCTGCTTTGGGTGGCTTGAATGGCGAACCTAAATGGGTTCAAACAATCGTTGATTTGATGGACGCAGTAGATAATCATATTCCTCTACCTGCACGTGCAGTTGACCAACCTTTCTTGATGCCTGTTGAAGACGTATTCTCTATCACTGGTCGTGGTACAGTTGCTACAGGTAGAATCGAAAGAGGTGTTGTAAACTCTGGCGAAACTGTTGATATTTTAGGTATGGGTGCAGAAGGTTTGAAATCTACTGTAACTGGTGTTGAAATGTTCCGTAAAATATTGGACAGAGGTGAAGCTGGTGATAACGTAGGTTTATTGTTACGTGGTATTGACAAAGAACAAATCCGTCGTGGTATGGTTATTTGTAAGCCAGGTTCTGTAAAACCTCACACTGAATTCAAAGCTGAGATTTACGTATTATCAAAAGAAGAAGGTGGTCGTCATACGCCATTCTTCAAAGGTTACAACCCACAATTCTATTTCCGTACTACAGACGTAACTGGTACTATCAGCTTACCTGAAGGTGTGGACATGGTTATGCCTGGTGATAACATTACAATTTCTGTTGTTTTACAAAAAGAAATCGCAATGGAAAAAGGCTTACGTTTCGCTATCCGTGAAGGTGGTAGAACAATCGGTGCTGGTCAAGTAACTGAAATCTTGAAATAATCTAATTGCTATACAATTAATTAGCCTTACTCTTTCAAAGAGTAAGGCTTTTTTTGTAACTATTGGAGTTGATAAATGATTCTATTTTAAAGTTTATATTGATTTATCCTACTTATTTACTTTTTTGGTTGTGGTAAAAATACATGATTTCTAACTTACTGATAATGAGTCATTTAAGGGAACACAGATGACACGAATGACGCAGCTATTCACTGTTTTTGGTTTAGCCGTGAATATGCGTCCAAACTTCTTTTTTCGTAAAAAATTGATAATTAAGTAGTTAATTATCAATTTTTTTTATTACTACCACTTTTTTATTTTTTGACACATGAATAAAGCAACAGTCATTGCTGAAATTAAGCAAAAAACAGGGGTCGATTTTGCCCAATACCAAACTCAAGAATTGATTGAGAAAATAGAGGCTGCTTTTACGAGCATTCCCAAAGCACAGTTTACCATTTTATTGCCTATTGGCATTATTGCGTTGTTAGACGTTTTGTGGTTTGTCCTGCGGGCAAATCCTTCGGGCTTGGCGGTAGTGTTGTTCATTTTTTTGTTATTAGTGGCTGTTTTTGTGGGAGGAACTTGGGGTGTTTACAAAGCCACACAAAATATATTGAATGATATGAACTCGGCAGTTGGCATCACAATAGACACTACCTTGTTGATATACAAAGACTTACATCAGGCAAGCCAAAAAGTTGTAGAGAAAGATTTACAGATACCAAGCACTTCGGATTTGTTGCGTGGGGTGGCTTTGGGTATTGTATTTCCTGCATTATCAAATTTTGCTATCCAAAAAGCTGGGGTATTGGCAAAAGTCGTTGTATGGACGATTGAAAAAACATTCTTACAACTTATTATTCGTTTGGTAAAATTTGTAGAAAATACGGTTGTCAATAAAATAGACAAATTGCCTACACAAAACATTGACAATAAAATAGATAATTTGAATACAGCTTTAGACCAAAAAGCCCAACAGTTACAAGCTAAATTGAAAAAAATAGAACAGTTTATGAATATTTTAACTGTGGCAAAGGGGCATATCAATAGTTTTATTAGTAGTACCAAAAAAGTAGTCGGCACACCTATTTTAGTTACGAGTATTATTTTGGGAATAGGGAGTGCAATTATTATAGGGGTATTGGCGATATTCTTGTAAATGCGTGTAGGTAGTAAAACATTTGCGAAAAGCAACCGTTAAACTACCTACATTTTATTTTTAACAAGTTAGCACCCCACATGATACACCTGCGTTATTTGCCCAAAAGCCCACAACAAGCCCTACATAAAGCTGGTTGGAATTGGATGCTGGGAGATGACACCGCACCCTACCTCACAGACGAAGTAGTGAAAGTAACTGCTCAAGAAGCCGAAAATTATTATTTGGCTGCCCAAGAATTGTACGAAATGCTTTGTAAGGCTGCCCAATATGTGATAGACCATGATTTGTTTGAGGAGTTACAAATTCCTGAAAATGTACGTGCTTTAATTGCTCATACGTGGGAAGACGAAAGAAATATTCATTTGTACGGAAGGTTTGATTTTAGTGGTGGTATTGCCAATGCACCTATCAAATTGATTGAGTTCAATGCGAATACGGCTACTTGCTTGCCAGAAACGGCAGTAGTGCAGTGGTTACACCTCAAAGCCAATGGTTTAGAAGAAACTTTACAGTTCAATAGTGTGTATGAAACTATCAGGGAACATTTTGTGCATTTGCGACAAATCAACAAAGACTTACCGCCTAAAATCCTTTTTTCGGTTTTGCGAGGAAGTGCAGAGGACGAAAGTAATGTAGCTTTATTGGGCGAAGCTGCCAAAGAAGCAGGGTTTACGGTGGCGTATAGTTACATAGATGAAGTAGAGTTTTCGGCAAAAGACGGTATTTTTTTGGCGGTAAATGGGCAGTTCGAGAACTTTCCTTTTTGGTTTAAATTAGTCCCTTGGGAATTTATTGTTTTAGATGAACCCCAATTATTGGATTTGCTTACGCCAATTATTGTGAATAGAAAGGCTGTTGTGCTAAATCCGCCTTATGTGATGTTGCTACAATCTAAGGCTATTCTCAAAATTTTGTGGGATTTATTTCCGAATCACCCTTTGTTGTTACCTACTTATGCCACACCGCCCAAAGGCATGGCGTATGTAGAAAAAGTTTTGTTTGGTAGGGAAGGGGCTAATGTTACGATTTATGACCAAAACGGCTACGTTACGGCACAAGCTGAAGGCGAATATGAAAGATTTAGGGCTATTTATCAAGCCTACACGCCGTTTATGCAAGACGCAAGGGGTTTATGTTACCAAGCTGGGGTATATGTGGCAGGTGAGCCTTGTGGTTTAGGTTTTAGGCGAGGCGGTAAAATTATTAATGGACAGGCACAATTTGTAGGGCATTTGATAGAAGAATAAGCAATAAATTAGATAAACCTATAAGGTCTTTTAGACCTTATAGGTTTGATAATCAAATGATTACAATACTTGTAAAATATAAAATTTGAGGTATAAAGTTTCTTCTACATTCCACAGAATCGGGTGGTCTTTGCCTTGTGGCATGAACGTAACCTCACGAATAAATACGCCTGCATCTTGAGCAGCTTCTTGTAGAGTTTTGCGGAATAATTCGGGTGTTACGAAGTGCGAACAGGTACAAGTAATTAAAAATCCACCTTTTTTCACCAATTTCATGCCTCTCAAATTGATTTCTTTGTAACCTCTCAACGCATTGTTAATGGTTTGGCGAGATTTTGTGAAGGCTGGTGGGTCTAAGATGACCGTATCAAATTGGCGTTTTTCGGCTGTCCACTCTTTCAGGGCATCAAAGGCGTTGGCAGTAACAAACTCAATGTTAGTCAAGCCGTTGAGGGCTGCATTTTTTTGGGCAGACTGAATGGCGTGTTCAGAAATATCTAAGGCAGTTACTTGTTTTGCTCCGTAGCCTGCTGCGTGTACCGCAAAAGAACCCGTATGGCAGAAACAGTCCAATACAGTTTTGTCTTTTACAAAGGGTGCGATGGCTGCTCTGTTGGCGGTTTGGTCTAAGAAGTAGCCTGTTTTTTGTCCTTCCAACACATCTATATTGAAAGAAAAGCCGTTTTCTTTGATAAGTACGCCTTTTGAAAGGTCTATGGGGGCTGTCAAAAAGCCTGTTTGTTGGCTCAATCCTTCCAACTCACGCACAGGTACGTCATTCCGTTCATAAATGGCTTTGGGTTGCAATAATTCTTGTAAAACCTCTGTAATGATAGGCTTGAAACCGTCCATACCGAAAGACAAAGTTTGTAGCACTACCACGTCCCCAAATTTATCTATGACTAAGGCAGGCAAAAAATCTGCTTCGCCAAAAACCACTCTGTACGTATCTGTAAAACCTTGTAGCTGGCGGTATTGGATAGCCTCTTGAATCCGTTTGTAAAAAAACTGCTTATCTATATTTTCTTTGGGGTTTCTGGTCAAAAGCCTCACCAAAATATGCGACTTGTTGTTGATATAACCTTTGCCAATAAATTGTTTTTTGTGGTTGAGTACCTCTACAATATCGCCGTTTTGGTATTTGCCGTTAATTTGTTGGACTTCGTTGTCATATACCCAAGGGTGTCCGTTTTCTATGCGTCTTGCCTTTTGTGGAGCTAATATAATTTGTGCCAATGTGGTAACTGTAAATTAATGATGGGCAAAAATAGGCAAATTTGTAGATAAATGCTGCTGAAGGTGGATTAATTCGTGTGGGGTGAATTAGGCTACGGTTTTTTTGTGAAGAAAAATGTAGTGTTATTGAGGGGTTAATTGTAAAGTGTAAGATTTGCTATATAAAAAATGTAGAGAGTACGGCAGCTGCCTGACTCTCTATAGTAATAGAGGTTCTAAGAATGTAACTTTGGATAGTTATTATGTTATTCATCTTTGTACGGTCCCAAAAATTTGTCGCCGTTAAAATGTATCAAATGGTCGGGGTTGTCTGCTATCCAAACTTCTGTTTCCCAAGCAATTTCACTTGCCCATTTGCGAAATTCTACACGATTAAGAAATGCTGTTACATAAATCAGTTCTGCGGTACATTTCTCTGTTAGTTTTTTGAGTTCCAACAGCCTTATTTCGTTAATAGAACCACTACTATGCACTGCCTCAATCAAATATAACCAATTTTTCTTTTCTTGGTAGGCTATAATGTCGGGTAGTTCATCATGTGAAAGTTCAAAAAAATTGATATTCTCTAATTGTTTTTTGTCAATGTGCAGCATTTTGTTGGCGGTGTCACCCAAATAAAGCACTTGGCTACCTTTTGCAAATCTGGGTAAAAACTCCTCAATGATAAGTTTTTGTAAAAGATTATGTTGTCCTACTGAAAGTTCTAATTCTGTTCCGTTTGGCAAAGTAATAGGTACTTTTGCAATATTACGTTTTCTGTCTAATTGCTCTTTCAAAGATGTTTTACCTTCTAAGTATTTTTGTAAAGTTTCATTCCATTGGACTGTTCCGTAAGTTTTAACCAAATGCATAAAACTTGTTTCCAAATTATAGCCCCTTGTTGGGTCGTTGGTTGCTGCATTAGGTTTGTCCGAACTGTTCAAAACCAAACCTGCCAAAACCAACAGTTTTAAATCTTTTCGGCGAATATCGTCATAAGAACCACTTGAAATATTTTCTTCAAAATGTATATTATTGAATGTGATAATATCTCTTGTTTTCAAGAAACGACTATCCTCCGCCTCTGTCTATTTTTTAGTAATACCTGCCACCGCCAAAAATGCCATTGCCATACGTTCAAGACTTCTTTCTGTCTTGTCTTCTTTTGGAATACCTACTGCAACCAAAATATCAATCGCCTCGTCAATAATTTTAGCAATGTCTTTTGATTTTGTCGTTTTGGTTAAATATTTCATTAAAACAGGCTTGGTTGAAAAAATTGTGGTTGTTTTTTTACAAATTCGTGGACTTCAAAATCATTGAGTAAATAATTTCTAATGCTATTTGCAATGTGCCACGCCAATAAAGGTGGAACAGCATTTCCTATTTGGTAGTACTGTTGCGTTTCTGTTCCAATAAATTCAAACCAATCAGGAAAACTTTGCAAACGTGCAGCCTCTCGTACAGATATGCGTCTGCGTCTTCCGTCTTTGAGTTTTACCCTTTGCATATCACCTGTTGGTGCTGCAATATTTCGACATGTCAAGGTACGTGCAGGTTTGTGTAAATGTAAATCTCTTGGGTTGATACAAGATGAGGCTTTTTCATAGTTTGCCACATATCTGTCCATTGATGTAGTCAAAATTTTACTCTCGTCTTGCACAGTTTCAATTAAATCCCCGATTGCTTCGCCTACTGTTATTTTCTGGTGTTCTGGTTTCGGAAAATCGAATTTACCTTTATGTCCAATTACAAAAACCCTTTCTCTGTTTTGGGGAATACCGTAATTTACGGCATTAAGTAACTTATATTCAATAATATAGCCTTCATTTTTTAGAATTTCTATGACTTCATCAAGATACCATTTGTTACTATACAACATTCCCCTTACATTCTCAAAAAGCCAAATTTTGGGTTTTATTTGTTTTATAGCGTTGATAAATGCAGGAAATCCATTTCTTTCATCATCTATACCTTTTTGGTGTCCGCCTACGCTAAAAGGTTGGCAAGGTGGGCCACCAATAACTACATCAAAAAAATCTTTATACTCTGTCTTTTCTGTTAGTTTTTCGGCAAAACATTTTCCTTTTAAATTTCTGTTGTAGGTTTCGGTTGCTTTTACGTCCATTTCATAACCAACAGTTTGAAAACCTATGCTTTCAAACCCTAATGATAAACCTCCACAACCTGCGAATAAATCTAAAACCGTAAATTCAAGGTCTGATGTTGGTTTTAGTAATTCATTTATTCTCTCTAAGTAGTTCATCTCGAAATTTTTTACAACGTATCGTTACTTACAAAATTACAATTTTTTCTTGATTTATAGTTGTTTTTTGTTTAACGGTTCTAATATACCTCCCTATTTGTCTATTTAAGTATAAAAAACCCTTAAGTACAGTTCTAAACATAACATTTTTTTGTAACCATTTTGTAATCAAAATATTAAAAAATAAGACAATAGAGTTTATGAATAACTCCTTTTTAGCCCCCCTGTGGGGAGGGTTGGGTGGGGCTATAACAAAAAATTATTCATAAACTCTAATACAAAGTATAGGATAAAACGGCTTATTCTTTACCCCACCACCTTCCCCTTCCTCAAAAACTGCAACACATATTTCAACAAAGGCGGAACAATACTAATTGCCAACAAACCCGCCACCGCATACACAAAATAATCTTTGATTTCGGGCATGACTTCGCCCAACCAATAGCCCAATAACACAAAAGACTGCGACCACACAGACATACCCAACAGACTGTACGCCAAAAACCAACCGAAGTGCATACGCACTATGCCCGCAAAAATAGGCAGCACACTTCGCAAAACAGGAAAAAACCTGCCAATCAGCAAAGACCTACGTCTGTACCGCCTAAAAACCAATTTGGTTTTGGCAAAGTGCCGCCGTTTAAACAGCCAATCGTCTTTTTTGTGAATAAGTTTGTATCTGCTTTTTGCCCCTGTGTAGTAGCCAAACAATGTACCTAAAATGCCCGCCAAAAAAGCCGTTATCAGCACCGCAGATAGAGGTTTTTCTAAAATTCCAATTTTACAACTTAGCCCCGTTACAAACAGCAAAGACTCACCGGGCAAAAATACGCCTATCAAAGTGCCACATTCTAAAAAAATGACAATGAATAATAAAGTAAGTCCGCCGAGTTGTATCCATTCAGATAAACTCATTTCTAAGAAAGTCTGTAACATGGTGTTGTGAATGGTTTTTGGGGCAAAATTAAGAGAAAATCTTGCACGATATTCATTTATCAGGCTTTTCAAATGGCTATTTGTAGAGCTTGTTGTACTTTTTCCTTACATCAACAAGATTTTTTGCCCAAAACTACCTACTTTTGCCGACTCGAATACAGTGTGCAGCCTATAAAACAAACAGTAATCATGAAGCATCAAAAACCTATACCTGCAATAACTCAACTCAAAAAGAATTTACAAAAGATTCAAAACAAAACTTATATAGAGTGGACAAGATTAGCTTGGTTCGGATTTTTAGCTGGATTCTTCTCTGTATTTGCGTGGTTTTTTGCGGTACAAATCAATTTTTTAGGATTTTTTGGCGGAATGCCCGATTTGAAAGAATTGGAAAATCCTAAATCTGAAACAGCTTCTGAATTATTGGCTGCTGATGGGGTTGTATTAGGCAAGTATTTTAGAGAAAACCGAAGCCCTGTAAAATACGACCAACTTTCTGAAAATCTTATCAATGCCTTGTTAGCTACAGAGGACATTCGTTTTCACGACCACGCAGGAATAGACATGATAGCTACGATTTCTATTCCTTATTACTTCTTGAAAGGCGACAAAAAAGGCGGAAGTACCCTGACACAACAGTTAGCCAAAAACCTATTCCGCACTCGTAAATATGATGGTTTCTTGATGCAAATTGGCGGTTTAAGCACTGTCATTGCCAAATCAAAAGAATGGTTGTTGTCCATAGAATTAGAAAAATCTTATACCAAAAAAGAAATAATGGAAATGTACCTGAATACCGTAGAGTTTGGTAGCAACTCTTTTGGTATCAAGGTGGCAGCTAAAACCTACTACAATACCACTCCCGACAAATTGACTGTAGAACAAGCTGCTCTATTGGTTGGTATGTTAAAAGCCCCTTCTTATTATAGTCCTATTTTTCGTCCCGAAAATGCCCTTGTTCGCCGCAATACGGTCATTGACCAAATGAAAAAATATGAATTTATTACCGACCAAGAAGCCAGCACCGCCAAAGAAAAATCAATAGATGTAAGTCATTATCAGGTAGATAACCATTTGACAGGTTTGGCTACGTATTTTCGTACTGTAGTGGGCGAATGGTTAAAGGTGTGGTGCAGACAAAACGGCTATGATTTATATGCAGACGGTTTGCGTGTTCACACAACTATAGATACTCGTATGCAGGCTATGGCAGAGCAAGCTGTAGAAGAATATATGCCTACAGTACAAAAAAGGTTTTTTGCCCATTGGAAAAACAAAAAGCCTTGGGTAGATGAACATGGTAAAGAGTTGCCTCGTTTTTTAGAAGATGCTATCAAAAGAACAGAAAGATACCGTTTAGCCAAAATCAAATACAAAGGAGATACCTTGAAAATTCAGGCGGAGTTTGAAAAACCTTTGCCCATGAAAGTTTTTACTTGGGAAAATCCGCAAAGGGTAAAAGATACGGTACTTAGTCCCAAAGATTCTGTGGGTTACTACAAATACTTCTTGCGAACAGGTATGGTATGTATGAACCCGCACAACGGACAAATTAAGGCGTGGGTAGGCGGTATGAACTACAAAAACTTTAAGTATGACCATGTTTTTCAGGGCAAACGCCAATGTGGTTCTACTTTTAAGCCCTTTGTTTATGCTGCTGCATTGAAAGAACAAGGTTTTTCGCCTTGCGACCAACTTTTAGATGTACCACAAACTTTTGTGTTGGGAGATGGTACAACTTGGACAGCCAAAAATGCCACCAATGAATATTCGGGCAAGCCGTACACCTTAGAAAGAGGCTTGGCAATGTCTGTTAATACTGTTTCGGCTGCTTTGATGCGAAGACTCAACCCCGAAATTGTGATTAAATATGCTCGTAATATGGGCATAGAGAGCCGAATGGACGCAGTCTATTCTTTGTGTTTAGGCTCAAATGAATTGTCTTTGTACGAATTGACAGGGGCGTATGCTACCTTTGTGAACAAAGGCACTTGGATACAACCTACATACATTACACGCATAGAGGACAAATCGGGTAAGGTGCTTTACCAAAACGTGCCTAAAACCAAAGAGGCTTTAGACGAACAAACAGCATATTTGATGATACATTTACTAAAAGGTGTAGTCAATAGAGGTACAGCAGGCGGTTTGTGGCGTTACAAGTTCAGACAAGGCAATGAAGTAGCAGCCAAAACAGGCACTACACAAAACAACTCTGATGCGTGGTTTGTGGGAGCTACCAAAGATTTGGTAACAGGCGTGTGGGTAGGTGGCGAAGACCGCAGTATTCACTTTTTGGGTGACGCAGGAACAGGAGGAAAATTGGCAATGCCCGAATTTGCCTTATTCATGGATAAAGTATATGCAGATTCTACATTAGGTTACAAAAAAGGCAGCTTCCCTGTGCCTAAAAACATGAGCATTAACTTAGATTGTTCTAAGTACAGTGCAGGCAGTTTGGCAATGGACTCGACAATGTATATCATGCCAACGGGCAATCCTTTGTCTGATGATTTGAATTAATTTTTTTACCTCACCCCAACCCCTCTCCATTTGGAGAGGGGCTTTTTTGACCTTAAAAGGTCAAAATTATCTAATACCAATTATACTTAGTAGATAGTTCAATGCGTAAAGATGTCATCTTTTGTAAAAACAGTAAACTTGCAAGCTTTCAGACTCGTAAAAAGATGACATCTTTGGACTGCATTTTATTTATCATTGGTATAAAACAGTTGTTTGTAAGTTCCTTTCATCAAATTGTATTTAAGGGTGCTGGGGAGTGCTATAAACCAATATTTATTTATATTAACAGCAAAAGAAGGCTGCATATAACAGTTGATAACGCAGCCTTCGCAAGCTGGATAACGTCCTTCTTGTTGAATAAGCTGCTGCACTTTTTCGGATTTCCACAAAGTTTTGAGCTTATTCTGAATAGGAAATTTCTCTAAACCTAAGTGATAACAAGGCAACACCAATTCGTTGTGTGGCGAAATGACTATCGTAGAACTGCCCGCCTTACAAATAGGTTGGGCTATTCGGTTGCCACCGTCTTGTCGTAAAGCCAAAAAAGCCTCATTCAAATACACATTTTTTTGTTTTGCCCAAAATTGTAAAGTTTGTAGATTTTTCTTCGTAATGCCTTGACGGTCATTGATTTGGTTGTAACTAAAAATAGGATTGATGATAAGCACCAAGTTGTTGGGCATACATATTTTTTCCCAAACCGTTTGAATTTGGTGCATATTGGCATCAGACACTGTAAATAAAATATCTGGTCTTTCGCCCAACGATTTGGCTATGTCAATAGACTGTAAAAGAAAGTCGTAACAGTTTACCCCACGCGACAAATTGTGTTCTTCTCTGTCTGGAGAATCTAAGGAAAAATGCAGCATATCTATCAAACCTTTTAGCTTTTCGGCATATTTGGGGTAGAGTAGGCAGTTAGTTGTAACTGTAGTAATAAAGCCCATTGATTTTGCCAATGCCAATAGTTCGGGGATTTGGCGGTGCAATAGGGGTTCGCCACCTGTAAAGTCTATAACTTTTACGCCCAACGCCTTTAAATCTTTGAAATTTTGTTCGGCATCTGCCAATGTGATATAAGGCGAGGGTTTTTCCCAAATATCACAAAAATCACAAGTGGCATTGCAACGATACGTAACGTAGTAGTTGCACAAAACAGGGTGTTTGATAAGTCGCATAGGCAGGTGCTGAGGCACAATTATTAGGTTGTGGTAAAAAATGTATGATAATTAAATACTTAATTATCAATGCTTTACGAAAAAAGAAATATGAACTTTGGACGAATATTCAAGCATAAAACAAAAACAGTGAATAGCTGCGTTATTCCAATTCCATTGCGGGTGTTATCTGTGTTCCTTTAAATAACTCATTATCAATAAATTACAAATCATACATTTTTGACCACAACCAAAAATTATGTGGAGGCTATAAAATAACTCAAATAGTTTCTTTATTTTTAACTACAGGCTACACCGTAGTTACTGTTTACAAATTACGGAGAGTTTGCGGTTAAATGTATAAACAGCCAACCTTTTTTTAGTATTTTTGCAGTGCTGTTGTAACATAGACTTTAGTCTATGTATTTATTTACTCTTTGTTTATTTTGGAGTCTTAACGCCAAAATCGGCAATTTATGCTACATTTTACATTACTTCTATTTACTTTATGATAAAATTTATCATCTTTTTTGGGGCTTTACTCTACTTATTGAGTAGATTTTCTACGCAAATCTTTCGTTTTGCAGTTTGGTTATTGGGCAAACAAATAGAAAAAGAAGTAAAAAAGCAACACGCCAAAGCCAGTGGTGTAAATGTAAAAGAATTTGGTGATGTGCAAATCATTTATCACAACCAACAGAAAAAAAATAATCCAAGTTCTCAAACAGGTAATTATGTTGATTATGAAGAAGTTACGGATAAATAGCTTTGCTAAGATATTTCAAATTACTGAATAATTGGTTACTTTTCCCTCAAAGCCGTATCAACTTATGAAAACGTAATGAAAGGTAGAACAAATCTTGCCGTTTCCAACCTATAAATGAAGATTAATCTGTAAGCAACACAGAAACGCCGCAAGTCTGCCTCTATTGCTTTGATGGTTTTACCAAACTCCAATATGTATGTTATTACTATTTGTTTGTATGTACATTGTGGCGGTAATGGGAAGTATGTATGCTTTCCGTAGAAAAATTTTCGCCGAAGTGTATAACGACTAATGAAAATGTAGCTATACCCAAACCAAAGATGCAGCCCCAAACGGTTGCATCTTTTTTATTGTATCATGTAGTTATACTAATTATACTTAGTAGATACTTCAATGCGTAAAGATGTCATCTTTTGTAATAACAGTAAACTTGCAAGGTTTCAGACTCATAAAAAGATGACATCTTTGGACTGCATTTTATTTATAATTGGTATTAGTAGCGTTTACTAATAATGAATAAGGGCTTTTTGCCAGTTTTTAGTCCAATGTTCATCTGTTTTTACATGACCTTTTCGTACATATTTAAAAACGTGGTGAGCAAAATCTGCTACACTGTATTCTCCTGTATTGCGGGTTACAATGCCTTCACAACTACAAGGCTGTTGAGTAAGCACATCATAGGACTCAAAAACACTTGATTGTCGTACTATTTCTAAGATGTTAGACTTGAAATTACTTGCATGGTACGGAGATTTTTCTGTACGCAATACAGGCACAGTGGGCAAGTCTAAAAGTTGGGCATAAAACTTTGTTTCTTCCCAAGACAACCATTTATCATGTAACCGAATACCAAAAACATAAAAGTAATGCGTCAATTTTTTATATTCAATAGAGTGAATAGCATAGAGATTTTCGCCAAAAACTTCTAACTCTCCCAAATCATGGCGAATCAGTTGCCAATACTCTCGCAGTTTGGCTGTCCATGCAGACGTAGTAGGGGCAATATGCGACCTTGCGAAAACACCATGTTTGCTCAAACAGTTGTTTTCTCCGTCTAATTTTTCTGTGTGAATAATCTCTGGAATGTGTTGCAAATCTTCCCAATAGTTGGTATTGATACGGTCATCAGAAGTTGTACCTAAAGAAAACGGATAGTGGTAAGTACGACCATATTTTTGAGATAAAGACATAAAATTTACACTTGAAAAATTAAATGAATAACAAGTACATGAAAAACTCCGTAAAGTATTTGAAATTTTACTTTATTTTGTTAGCATTATAATACAACATATACCCTCTGTACCTATGAAAACCACAACAAGCTCAACAAATTGGTCGCAAATTTACGCCTTAGCAGCCCTCAATGCTGCCGTAGTCATCAGTTGGATAGCCTACCACAACTACCAACCTAAACTATTAGAAAAATTTGAATTTACAGCTCTGTCCAATTTTTTGAGCATGACACAAGCCTTAGTATTAATTTTTATTCCGCCCTTAGCTGGTTTTGTGGCAGATGCCGTTTTGCGTAAAGGAGGCAATCAGTTTTTAGTATTTACCGTAGGGATTGGTGTTACCGCCATGACTTTTATGGCAGTGGCATTCAGTATTTCAGGCACATTAGCAGCCCTCAAAGTGGCTTTACCATTTATGATTGTGGTTTGGCTAATTTCTATGAATATTTTTCATAGCCCTGCCAATTCTATGTTAGAATTATTTACCCCTGCCCATAATTTACCTATTGCAATGGCGGTTATTGCTTTTACTACCGAACTTTTATACGGATTAGAGCCTATTGTGGTTTATATTGTTGATTTTTTGGGTGCAGTACCTACTTTTGTGGTGGGTGGGGTGTTATTACTTGTTACATCTTATTGGTTCAAGCAAAGCACCACACAAATTACCTTGCAAAGAAGTGCAGAAAATATAGCCAGAGAAGACAATTTTATGAAAGTAATTTTGGCAGGTTTGGCGGTAGGTGTTGTGGACACCTTAGTTACTAATCAAATGACTGATATTTGGGGTAGCCGTTTTGATGATATGATAAGTTTTCCCAAAGAATATTTGCTAAGTGTTATGCTAATTATTGCTGCGTGTTGTACTTTGCCTTTAAGTAGAGTGTTGAATACAGATAATTTACAAAAAGCCCTTATAGCTGCTGTAGCTGGTAGTTTAGTAATGATAGGTATTATGTATGTTGTTTCTTCTCCTATCCTAACATTCATCTTGGCGTTACCTTTGGCAGCACTTTACAGTGTGTTATTGGTGGTAGCTTTGCCGTATAGTTTACAAAACCTCTCTGCTCGAAATGTAACCTTAGGCACAGGGATTTTCTTTGGTAGTTGCAAGATTTTTGAAGGAATATTAGCTTTTATATAACTTTAACCATGAAAAAACAAGTTTTAAAAATAGGATTACCTCTACTTTTTGTCTTATTGGTAATGGCTTATTTGACCAATCCTGCTCCACAAAACGTAAAGCAAGAGATAAAAAGTAGAGTTTACAAGGAATTGAATATAGACACTGTTACGCAAGCAGACCCAGCTAATATTTTTGACTTTTTCAAAGGTATTACGAATAACGTAGGTAAAGACCTTGTAGATAAAACCGTAGATGAATTGGTACAAATTAACAATTATTATGTCTGTTCGGCTATTGTAGTACAGTACAAAGGACAAAATAAAATGGTGGGAATGGCGGTTTTTCAGCAAGTTTATTTGTGGGTAAATCTCAAAGAGGCTATTGAAAAGTATAAGCCCTAAACAAAATGCTTGATTTTGCAACTCTCTTACAGACTTTGCGTAGGTAATAATAAACTTTCAATTTTTTCTGAAACTTATGAAAACTCTTGAAAACAATGTTTTGCTGTATGATGCCGAATGTCCTCTTTGTAAACTGTATTCAGGTGCTTTTGTGGAATATGGCTTGTTAAATGCAAATGGACGACATGATTACACACAACTCCAAGAGTTTTCGGCGTGTAGTTTGGTAGATAAGGACAAATCTCGCAATGAAATAGCTTTGGTGGATACCCAAAACCAGACGGTTCGTTATGGCTTAGATAGTTTGCTATATATTTTGGGGCATAATTTCCCTGTCTTACAACCTATTTTTAAGAACCATTGGTTTGTGAGTGTTATGCGACAAGTTTACAATCTTGTTTCCTATAACCGAAAAGTCATAGCTCCTGCCAAAGACTTTAATCCGAATGCTTGTATTCCAGATTTTAGTTTTTTCTACCGTTTTATTTTCATTTTTATAGCCTTTTATACAGCTACTTTTGCATTTTACAACTATTTTGGGCTATCCGCAGTAGGTTTTATGGCAGTTTTTTGGCTAATGAATGTAGGGCTAAGTTATTGGAAATGGCAACTATGGGCTATTATTTACTTAGGGCATTTGGCTACTCTATTTTTACTTAGTAGTTTGCTGTTATTACCTATTTATGTACTAAATCATTACTTACTTGATTATCAAATCATTATTTGGAGTATTGGTGTTGGCTTAGTAGGTTTAATAGTAGTTCAACAGGTGTTCAAAAGATTAAAAGTAATCAAACAAGAAATACAATACATGAATAGGTCTATTGCCTCCATAATTTAGTTTATTTGTTGGTCGTTGCAAAAAAGTATTGATAAAGATGACATCTTTCTGAAAGATGTCATCTTTATCAATACTTTTTTGCAACGACAGATTTATTTTGTGCAACTTGTATTTACCTCATATTGCTACTTTATTCTGTACTTTTGTGTAATGAATTTATTAGCAATGATATTTGTAAAAAGACAACAACTATTTCGCCTATGCTGGAATCTTGTGGCTTGCTTTGCCCTTCTTGTGATAGCAGAAGCATTGTCCAATACAGTAGAACATTTGGGCAAACAGTCTATTGGGGTAGGTGGAAAACGCATTGCCCATGATACATTAGGTTTTTTACCACAAGCAGGGGTAGTAGAGAATATAACAGACGAGTATCATAACAGATTGACTATCAATGCCTACAATATGAATGATACCGTCATAATGGCTGCAAGGCTTGATGCACCTGCCCGCATCATGATTGTGGGGGATTCACACACCTACGGCACAGGAGTTTCTACTCACGAAACGTTTAGTTGGCAATTAAATAACCTTTTATTCCAACAGCAAAATACCAAAGGAACAGTGTTTAATTGTGCGGTAGTGGGTTATAGTTTAGGGCAGTATTTGTTGCGTTATAGGCAGTTAAAAAAACTTCTTCGTCCTACTACAGTTATCATTGGTTTTTCGGCAGCTACCGACCT
Organism: Cytophagales bacterium; assembly: GCA_947457925.1. Taxonomy (GTDB): domain Bacteria; phylum Bacteroidota; class Bacteroidia; order Cytophagales; family Thermoflexibacteraceae; genus JAAFKA01. The sequence goes on from CANGYA010000069.1 coordinate 21,349, forward strand.
TTACGATTTGTTACCTCCTCGAAAGGGAGGTTTTATTTATGGTGAAAACTTTGGAAGAGTGTATCACGACTTAGATAGTAATAAGCAACTGGTAGAAGTGCATGATTTGGTAGGAAAAAAAATAGGTAAAGGCAAAAATAGCAAATCCAATGTTTCACAAATTACCTTGTTTACAAGATTCAAGCATTTTGTCAAAAGTAGAAGTTTGTATAGGCGTGTAAAAACGTCTTCTTTGGCTTTGTACTTTGCCACCAATTTACCGTTTAGTAATGACCTAAATTTGTGGGAAGGAGTAGAAACTGCCGTTGTCAAAGACCTTTCCATAGAAAACAC
>CANGYA010000070.1 GCA_947457925.1 Cytophagales bacterium
CAACTTTTTGATTGCCCAGTCAAACCGAATTAGTTTTTTGCTCATGTTGCTTTGTGGATTTTAAACTGCTAAAATACAAAATACTCACCGTATTACCTATAGTTCAAAAGTCATTCAGATTTGTAAATATGCTACTAACCTTAATTTTTCTATTCAAATTTTGCAATAAAAGAAATAATACCACAAATACATAAATAAAACAAGAATATGCTCTTGTGCTACTTGTGTACTTGTGGTAATTTTTAAATATCTATAAAAAAATATAAAAGACTGATAATCAATATTTTACACCTTAAAACTTACGACTCACCAACTCATAAAACTCTTTCACTTCTTCTTTTTCCAAATCCCACGCATAACGGCGGAAATACTTTTCTTTAATCAACATAATAGCCTTGTGGTAATCATTACATTGGTCTATCATGGTTACGGCAGCCTCAAACTCGTTATTATCACCACCGAAAAGTACATTCACAAAAGCATATTTTTTGTTCAAAGGAATAGACTCTCTTAAACTTGCCAACTTCTGATTTCTCGCCACCATGTCATTCAAAGACGTAGATTCGTCTTCATTTTCCGTAGTTTCTTGCGTTACTTGGGCGTGTAGCGTAGTGGGTTGCGGAGCAGAAGTTTGTTGTTGTTGAAACTGTTGGTTAAAAGAGAACACCTCTGGCTTTTCTGTTTTTAATACAGGCACAGGTTCTGCCTTTACTACAACAGGCTCATAAACAGGCTTTAGCACAGGTACTTCTTCTTTTGGTGTAGTAGGTTCTTGCGTCAAAATTGTATCAAAGAAATTCGTAGTTTCTTCTACTTGCTTGTGCGTACCCACATTCAATACTGTATCTTCTTCTTTCAAGAAAAAATTTTCTGGTCTTACAGGCAATAATTTAGAGAAATACGCAAACAATTCTTTGCTTTCATCTGTAGTAGCCACTTCTTTGGCAGTTTGTTCCAACAAAGCCATAGCACGTTGCACAGACAGCGTAGGATTAGCCTCTCTTTCCAAATAAGCTAACAGCCTATCATAAAAAGGTTTGTGTAGTTTAACATACTTGGCTAAAGCCTTAAAATGATTCGGAACATGAATAGCCTCGCCATATTGCGAAAATAAAGTTTGGTAATAAGCCGTAGGCGACAGTGCCAACATAATTGTATCTGTGATAGCCTGCACCAATAAAGGCTCAAAATCTTTCTTCGACACAGCTATATTTTGCGACAACAAATTCATCAAAGAAGTCAAAGTTTTGTTTACTTCTGCATTTGTATAGTCAAAGTAAGGGCTACGCAAATTGTTCATTTCGTCTTGCCAACGAAAAAAAAGTGCCTTAATCACAAAAAAGTTAATTTGCTTATTTTCAGTCAGTTCTACAATCTGTTTGCCATTAATCACTGTATTTTGGCGGTAAAACTGATTGCAAACCATAGATGCAAACCGTTGTGCATAAGCTGCAATTTCTGTATGGTTCAAAGGTTTATTCATGTCCGTAGGGTTTATCACTTGAAATAGTGGTGGTATAATTGTATTACTTGTAGGATTTACGAGCATTTCCGTAGTTTTTTCGGTATCATTGTCCGTAACCCACAGCCGACTGTACTGATGTATCTTCACGATAATCAAGCCATTACGTGCTGTTTGGTGTGTTACGGTACGCACCCTACAAGCATGGTTCATATCTTCGTGTGATGTAAGCATTACAAAAAGTTTTCCATTTTTATACCTAATTAGTTTGTTTGTTGATTTTTTCTAAAAAAAATTAAAATTGTACCTCACCCCCAACCCCCTCTCCATTTGGAGAGGGGGCTTTGCCAACAGTTTTTACGATAATTTTCTATGATTAATCAAATTGCCTTTAAAATCTGCAAACATTACATCTTGTACCCCAGGGGAAGCCAAAAAATCGTGTGGGAAACCTAATTCTATAGCACTAATCTGCTGGAGTTCTTGCATTGCGTCTGCGGGCAATGTAAACGACACACAACCCAAAGAATCATTGAGTTGGTCTATATTCCTTGCTCCCACTACAGGAATTACTTGTGTATGTTGTTGTCTTAACCAATTCAACGCCACTTGTGTAGCTGTTACGCCCAATTTGTTAGCTATTTCACTTACTTTTCGGGCTATGGTCAGGTTCTTTTCGTTCAATTTTGCACTTTTTTCAGTCAATCTCGACTGTTGCGGTAGTTGATTATTATATTTTCCTGTCAAAATCCCTGCTCCCAACGGCGACCAAGGCACTATAGCCATGCCAAAGTTTTTCGCCATAGGTATCAAATCTCTTTCGGGAGTGCGTTGTATCAAACTGTACTCTATTTGCAAGCCTGCAAAACTGCTCCAGCCTCTTAGTTCGGCTAAGGTGTTGCAAGTAGCTACGACCCACGCAGGCGTATCTGATACGGCTATGTAATGCACTTTGCCTGCTCGTATTACATCATCTAAACCACGCATGACTTCTTCGGGGGTAGTCGTGCCGTCCCATGCGTGCAACCACAAAATATCTAAGTAATTGGTATTCAGTCTTTTCAAAGTACCTTCTACAGACCTCACCAAGTTTTTGCGGTGGTTGCCTGCTGCATTGATGTCATCTCTACGGTCATACAAAGAATATTTTGAGGCTATCACAAACCTATCTCTGTCTAAGCCCATGAACTCCGACAAAAATCTTTCACTTGTGCCTTCTGTATAACGGTTGGCGGTGTCTATAAAATTGCCACCTGCTTTGGTGTAGGCATCAAAAATCTTTTTGCTGTCTTGTTTGTTTGCCCCTGTCCCCCACTCTTCGCCAAAAGTCATAGCTCCCAAACAAATTTCTGCCACTCGTAAGCCTGTTTTGCCAAATAATTTATATTTCATTGCCTGATTGGTTAGATGTTAGGGTAAAAATAAGAGATATTCAGAAAAAACACAGCATTACAGAAAATTTAATTTTCTACTAACTTACTAAAATATGGCTTTATCTTACATAGCTTAGTATTTGTACATTAGAGTTTATGAATAATTTTTTGCCATAGCCCCACCCAACCCTCCCCACAGGGAGGGCTAAAAAAGAGTTATTCATAAACTCTATTAGCAAATAACTTAATTAAAGTTTGTTTTTTGTCTTTAGGTAAGGGTTTGAAAGAAAGATTTTATATTTGTCCCCAAATTATCACCTGTTTTACATGAAACCATACGCATATTTTGGACTTGTAGTAGCTACGTGCCTATTCGGTAGCTGCCAAGTAAGCAAAAAGACAACTATTAAAGAAGACACTACCCCTATCGTTACGGTTGGTAATCAACCTGTAAGTATCGACGAGTTTCGTTATTTATACGAAAAAAACAATCAAAATGACTCTACAGCCTACACAGAAGCCAATGTAAAAGAGTACATTCAATTATACACAAAATTTAAACTCAAAGTATTGGAAGCCAGACGTTTAGGCTTAGATACGGCACAAGATTTTAAGGCGGAATTATCTGATTACAGAAAACAGTTGGCAAAACCGTACCTAACGGACAATGAATTTACTGAAAAACTGATTCAAGAAGCCTACACCCGTTTGGGCGAAGAAATACGTGCTTCGCACATCTTAATTTTAGCCCCTAAAGCAGCCTCACCTGCGGACTCTCTAAAGGCTTTTCAGAAAATCAATGAAGTTCGTCAAAAAGCAGTAGCTGGCGAAGATTTCAACGCCTTAGCCAAACAATATTCTGAAGACCCAAGTGCTACCCAAAACGGTGGCGACTTAGGTTATTTTACCGCCTTGCAAATGGTCTATCAGTTTGAGGACATGGCGTACAAAACAGGCAAAGGGCAAATTTCACCTGTGTTCCGCACTCGTTTTGGCTACCATATCTTGAAGGTGGCAGACCGCCGCAAGTCGAGTGGTTCTGTGCGAATTGCCCATATTTTAATCAATGCTACCGAAGGTATTTCTAAAGATGACTCTTTGGCAGCCTCTCAACGCATTTTTGAAATTCATGGTAAATTGAAAAAAGGAGAAGAATGGGCAACTTTGTGCAAACAGTTTTCAGAAGATGCCAAAACGAAAGAAAAAGAAGGAGAGTTAAGATGGTTTTCGGCAGGTACATTGACTACAGAACTGAACGAGGCAGCATTTTTATTGCAAAAAGCAGGAGATTACTCTGCCCCAGTGAAAAGTCCTTTTGGTTGGCACATCATTAAATTGTTGGAAAAGAAAGAGTTAGAACCTTTTGAGGCTCTTAAAAATACGTTGAAACAAAAAGTTTCTAAAGATTCAAGGTCAGAGTTGAACCGCAACTATTTGATAACCAAACTAAAAAAACAATACGACTTTAAAGAACAGAAAAAAGCCAAACAAATTGTTCAACTTTGGGCAGACAGCACTGTATTAAAAAGTAATTGGGCGTACAACCGCCAAGCCAAAGAATTGAATACGCCTTTGTTCGGTATTGCTCAAAATACCTATAATTTGGGGACTTTTGGCGATTTTTTGGAAAAACAAAATAAGCCCAAAGAATCTGTTTCTCCACAGTTGTATGTGGCTCAACAATATGAGGAGTTCATGAACAAAAGCATATTTGACTACCACGACAGCCATTTAGAAGAAAATATGCCTGAATTTCGTTATTTATTCAACGAATACTATGAAGGTATGTTGATGTTCAAAATCATGGAGCAAAATGTTTGGACTAAAGCCCTTACAGATACGGCAGGATTGCAACAGTATTTTACACAACACCAAGACAAATACCGTTGGAAAGAAAGAGCCAAAGCTGTACTCTACAACTGCGACTCACAAGAAACTTTGCAGACTGTTCAACAAGAATTGCAGAAAGATTGGTTTGTGAACCAAGCTGTAGCTTTTACACCTACGTCTTTTTTGCCTAATAAAACAGATTTGGACAGCACCACTAAAGCCACTTTGAGCAGAGTAGCAGAGTATTTGAAAAAAGAAAAAGAAACTTTGATAGAACTACAAGTTTTTAGCCGTAAAGGAGAGAAAAACAACATCAACGCCAAAAGATTGGCAGCTATAAAAGACTATCTTAACAAACAAGAAGGCATAGCTCCTGAAAGAATAGCCGATAAAAATTTGGGACAAGACGATGCCGTAAAATTGGGCGGATCAAAATATGTAGTTTATACAAAATCTCCTAAAACATTGATTTACAGCCTTACACGCCTCCGTCCTTTGGCGGTGCAGATGGTAGAAGGCACTTTTCAGCGTGGAGATAATGCAGCTATGGACGCAATAGGCGAATGGAAAATAGGCAAATCTTCATTGCAAAAAGATGGTCGTTATTATTTTGTAGCCATAGAAGAAGTAATGCCTGCAAGCCCTAAAAAATTAGCTGAAACCAAAGGCAGCGTAGTGTCTGACTTCCAAGCACACTTAGAAGCTGAATGGTTGAAGTATTTAACAGAAAAATATCCTGTGAAAATGCACGAAGAAACTATTAAGAAGTTTTTGCAGCAATAGGATTTGGAATATTTACCCCAAAATGTCATCTTTTCCCAAGATGACATTTTTATTTAGTTAATATTTACAAAGCCAAAAGAGGTGCTTATTTGAAAAAATAAGCACCTCTTTTGGCTTTGTAAGGCTTGCTTTTAAAGCAAAAAAGCAAGCCAAGACTGCCGCATCAACCCAACACTGTTGCTAACTTCCGTTCCTGGCAGAATTCATGGGGAGCTGACATCTTGACCTGCGTTGCAAAGGTAGTAGCTTTTTTTGAAACTGCAAACACCTACGCATTTTTTTTTGCAAAAAAATTTACAAATTGAGTACAAAGGCTCAAAAATATGTTTTTAAAAATATAATAACTAATTGATTACCAAGCTATTAATTTTAAAAAATAAATATGTTGTTCTTTTAAAAAGAAATCTTAGTTCTTGCAATCACTTGCTTAACACTACCTTTTTTGCGTACCTTTGCAGCATATATGGAAACAATCAGTCATTTTGCTTGCCCTATTTGTCATCACGAACACCTAAATCACCATGTTGTTTGTAAAGACTATACCGTATCGGGGCAAATTTTTAATATAGATGTATGTAATCGTTGTGGGGCAGGTATCACGCAAGCTGTTCCGCCTATAGATAAAATAGGAACTTACTACCAATCTACCAACTATATTTCGCATAGCAATACCCAAGAAGGCTTGATGAATAAAGTGTATCATTGGGTACGCAACTATATGCTAACACGCAAAAAAGAGTTGATTTTTGAACATACCAGCCCACAATCTGCTACTCTGTTAGACATAGGTTGTGGAACAGGCTATTTTCTAAATACTTTTAAAAGTCACCAATGGATTGTAACAGGTGTAGAACCAGACGACAAAGCCCGACAATTTGCGATTGATAATTTTCAATTGGCTGTTGTTCCGCCCAAAGAAATGGGTTTGTTGAAAAGCCAAAGTTTTAAGGTCATTACCTTGTGGCACGTTTTAGAACATTTGCACGATTTGGACGGCTATTGGAAAGAATTTGATAGACTCTTGAAAGAAGATGGTTTATTGGTAATTGCTGTACCTAATCATCAGTCGTATGATGCACAATATTATGGTAAGTATTGGGCTGCTTGGGACGTGCCTCGTCATTTATGGCATTTTACTCCCGATGCGATGCGTATTTTGGCAGAAAGATTTGGTTTTGAGGTCATTACCAAAGAAGGTATGCCATTCGATTCGTTTTATGTGGCTTTGTTGAGTGAAAGCTACAAGAAAAACTCCCTAAAATGGATAGCTGGTATGTGGCATGGTGGTATCTCTTGGTTAAAAAGTTTGGCAAATGTAGAACAATCAAGTTCAGTAATTTATTTGTTGAGAAAGAAAAAAGTAGGATAAAAGAACAATATTTTAAAGATGTAATCTTTTGAAAAGATTACATCTTTAAAATATTGTTCTTTTTTAAGCCCAATTAATTCCTTTCTTCAGCAAGTCCAATGTAGCAGCCTCTCTGGTGGCAGGTTGCGTTTGGAAACTATACACCCAATTCGCCTGTGGAGGCAAACTCATCAAAATAGACTCTGTTCTGCCGTCTGTATCCAAACCAAATTTAGTGCCTTTGTCATACACCAAATTGAACTCTACATACCGCCCACGTCTAAGATACTGCCATTGTTTTTCTTTTTCTGTATAAGCAATAGCCTTATTTTTCTGCATGAAATAGGTATAAATAGGAGCAAAAGCACTGCCTACAGCTTGCACAAAAGCCCAACCTTTCTCAAAAGGCACGCCAGAGTTATCGTTGAGGTGGTCAAAGAAAATACCGCCTATACCCCTTGTTTCTTGTCTGTGTTTAATATAAAAATAGTCATCTGCCCAAGTCTTAAATTTAGGATAAAAGTTAGGGTCATGCTTATCACATACGTTTTTTAGGTGTTGATGAAACCAATGAGCATCTTCTTTTTCTACATAGTGAGGCGTAAGGTCTATACCACCACCAAACCACCAAGTACCGTTGGTCATCTCAAAGTACCTTACGTTCATGTGAATAATTGGCACAAAAGGGTTATGGGGGTGCAACACGATAGACACACCTGTAGCAAAAAAATCGGCTTGTTCTAAACGCAAAGCCTCTAAAATTTTGGGCGGTGTAGCCCCAAAAACGGCTGAAAAGTTCACTCCGCCCTTTTCTATGATGTTGCCTTCTGTTAGCACTCTGCTTCTACCTCCTCCCCCACCCTCACGTTCCCAAACGTCTTGTTCAAACTTGCCTTTACCGTCTGTATCTTCCAATGCCTTGCAAATGCTATCTTGCAAACCTTTGAACCACTCTGCAATAGCTTCTTTTCTATGAATAGTCATTTTGTACTAAAATTTTAAAAAATATATTTTTTTTGCAATATGATTACTATTTTTAGCAATAACATTTTTCAAAAAAATGTTATTGCTTGATATTTTTTTCTTTAAAAGTCTTTAAAATTGCGTACAAAGAAATGTTGTATTTGCTAATCTAACAAGTTTTGAAAACTCCTTTGTCTGCATTACCTTTGTGCTGCATTTTAAAAGAACTGTTATGCAATCTAAATATTCTTGGGCAAAAATTAAGGAGTACCACGAAATAAAGTTTGAATACTTTGAGGGTATTGCCAAAATTACTATCAACCGTCCTCAAAAACGCAATGCGTTTACGCCATTGACTGTAGATGAAATGATAGATGCAATGCACCACTGCCGTATGGACGATAAAATCGGTGTCATTATTTTGACTGGCGAAGGTGAAGAGGCTTTTTGTAGTGGTGGCGACCAAAGTGTAAGAGGTGTAGGCGGTTATGTAGGAAGTAACGGTGTACCTCGCCTCAACGTATTGGACTTACAAAAGATGATTCGTTCTATTCCTAAGCCTGTAATAGCTATGGTAGCTGGTTGGGCTATAGGTGGTGGTCATGTTTTGCACGTTGTTTGCGACCTTACTATAGCTGCCGAAAACGCCAAATTTGGACAAACAGGACCAAAAGTAGGTAGTTTTGATGGTGGTTTTGGTGCATCTTATTTAGCTCGTCATGTAGGACAAAAGAAAGCCAGAGAAATTTGGTTTTTGTGTGATGTCTATAATGCAGAAGATGCTTTGCAAATGGGCTTAGTCAATAAAGTTGTACCTATTGCACAATTAGAAGATACAACTATAGAATGGTGCAGAAAAATGTTGGAAAAATCTCCTATTGCTTTGCGTATGTTGAAATCTGCCTTTAATGCGGAATTAGACGGACAAGCAGGTATTCAAGAATTAGCTGGTAATGCTACCTTATTGTACTATTTATCAGAAGAAGCACAAGAAGGTAAAAAGGCATTCTTGGAAAAACGCAAACCAGATTTTGATAAGTATCCTAAGTTTCCATAATAATAACCAAACCTATAAGGTTGAAATAACCTTATAGGTTCTCCTAATTATTTAACTAAAAAACTTAGAAATACCGCCTAATAAATCTCCCCCTTTATCTCCCAACAAGTTAGTGGCAATGCCAGCTATGGCATCATTGCCACTAATACCCAATTTATCTAATAAATCTGTTTCATTAGCTGCTGTACCCGACTCTTTGCTGGCAAATTTTTCCATGATAAATGGCACAATGATATTAGCTGCGTTTTGAGCTGTTTGTGGATTCATGCCCACTTTTGCAGCCAAATCTCCTGCCAAATTGCCTATCATGCTGCTTACCATAGGGTTAGCTGCTGTAGGTGCTGCCTGTCCGTTGAACAAACTCATAATCCCTCCAACATTTCCAGCCGTTACTTGCCCTATCAATGAATTGACCAAAGAATCTTTAGTAACATCTAAAGATTGATTCACTTGGTTGGTTTGCAAACCACCTTTTTCTGTAAGTTGCTTAGCAAGTTGGTCTTTGCCTAATGCAATTAATTGGTCTAACATAATGTTTTGATAGTTTAGAATAATTGAAATAATTGAACTTCACAAAGAGTTTTTCTTTTGAAGTGAATAAACTTTAAGATTTACGTCCTTCCACAAAGTACATATCTACTTCGCCTTTATTTTTGGCAGGAACTTTTCCTCTGTAAGTTGTTGAAAAATAGTCTTTTACAAAATTATAGGTATCACCAGAAATGTTTACCTTACCTACCTCCCCACTTGACTCCATACGAGCAGCTACATTTACGGTATCTCCCCAAATATCATAAGCAAACTTTTTGTTGCCCACAACCCCAGCCACCACTTTGCCTGTATGTACGCCCACACGCAACTCAAAATAAGGCTCACCTTTAGCTTCTTTTTCCTTTTGCCATTTACGCATAAAGTTTTGCATTTCTAAAGCAGCAGCTACAGTATCCAATGGGTTAGACGTATTGGCAACGGGAATGCCACCTGCACACATATACGCATCGCCTATGGTCTTTATTTTTTCCAAATTATGCTTTTCTATAATCTCGTCAAAAGCCAAAAAACAACGGTCTAATTCCTGAATGATTTTTTCAGGAGTCATTTGTGAGGCAATATTTGTAAAGCCTTTGAAGTCTGTAAATAACACCGACACCATATCATAACTACGTGGACTTGCTTTACCTTTTTCCTTCAACTCGTTGGCAGTTTCTTCGGGCAAAATATTGAGCAGCAAGGCATCAGATTTTTGGCGTTGTTCTTCTATTTCTGTATTTTTTTGAGCCAATAGTTTGTTGGCTTTTTGTTTATTCAAGAAAGCAAAACCAGAAACCCCTGCAATAATTACCGTACCTGCAATGCCCACTAACAACAAATTGCCTTTGGCTCTTTCTTCTTCAGTCTTGGCTTCTTGGAGGCGTATAGCCATTTGTTGCCTTTCTATACTGTCTTTTTGGCGTTGTATGTAAGCATTTTGGCGAATCATACTGTCCTCTTTGATAGCTACTTCTTCTTGCAAACCACTTTTTACTTTCCTCAAAATATCTACCTCTCTGTTCGAAATCAACATCAAATCTACCCCTTCTTGATTTTCTTTTTTCTTAGCTTCTGTTGCAATAATTTTTTCACGATTAGGCGTTTTCATTAAATCTTCTAAAACTTGGTCATATACTTTTACCGCCTCCCTATCCTCGTTTTCTGTAAAAGCCTCCATCATCATTTTGCAATACGCCTCTTTTTCTAAGTGGGTGAGTTTGTACTTTTCAGGGTTGTCCAACAATTCTTCTACAGCGTCAGTCATTGCCAAATACTTTTTGGCTTCATAGCTAACCTTCGCCATTTTTTGTAGTGCTTCGGCATAATTATCCGTAAACTGATTGTTTTTGTAGATGTCCGCAGCTCGTTGGTAATATTGCATTTTTTTGGTATGAAATTTTTTATTATCCAAGGCATCACCAGCTCTCTCATGGGCATAGGCATATAATTTTTGGTCATTAGCTTTTTCAGCAAAACCAATGGCTTTAATATACTCTCTTTCAACCAAACCTAATTGATTGAGTTCTATATAGTTAGAGGCTATTCGCCAAGAAATTTTAGTGGCTTCTTCAAAATCTTTTTTGCGGAGGGCTTCACCTCTTTTGAGGCGGTACTCTTTGATACGCGTGGCAATTTTTCGGCTGTTACTGCGAGAAATGGTTTGTGCATTTAGGTCAGCAGTTTCCAACAAAAACAATGCACAAATGCCAAGCAATAGGGCTTTGTGTTTCATAATTGATGAGTCGTTGAGTAGTTGTTTTGGGTAAAAATACGTATAAATTGTAGAAATACAAGTTGTAGAGTTAATTTTTACACCTTTTTACGTAGTTTTGCCGAAATTTTTACACCTAACCAAAACAAACATGAAAATTGCAATAGGGGCAGACCATGCGGGGTTTGCTTACAAAGAAGAACTCAAAAATTTTTTGACTACACAAGGACATGAAGTAACAGATTTTGGTACTTTTTCAGATATTTCTACAGATTATGCGGACTATGCTCACCCTGTAGCTATGGCAGTAAAGGAACAAAAGGCTGACTTTGGTATTTTATTATGTGGTAGTGGCAACGGAATTTGTATGACCGCCAACAAACATCAAGGCATTAGGGCTGCATTATGCTGGCACACAGAAATAGCTGTTTTAGCTCGCCAACACAACAACGCCAATATTTTGTGTATGCCTGCCCGTTATATCAGTGTGGAGCAAGCTAAAATAATGGCTTTACAGTTTTTAGCTACAGAATTTGAAGGCGGAAGACATCTTAATAGAATTAATAAAATTGCTGTTTGTTAATTCCAAATAGGCTTGTAAAGCCGTATAAATCCCTAATATTTGTAAGACAAATAGAGGAAAATTTGCCAAACCCAAACAAATTAAGTAACATAGCATTGTCTATCGTACTTAATTTGTTTTTTTATGCACTATTCAAAAATCTTTGTTTGTGTTTTACTTGTGGCATTGGGAGCTTGTGGCAAAGGCAAACCCACCGAACAAAACAATGGCTCTGCCACCAACAACACCGAAAACAGCACTTCTAACAGAAAATTAGCACAAGGTTGTGATTTAAGGCAAGAACTCTTTGACCAAGCTGCCGTTTTTGAGCCTTTAGCCAAAGAAATGCCTGAAAATCAGTCGCCTACACAAGTGAGTTTATTGCAGTTTGCCCCACGCAGATTGAGTCAAGGGCGACAAGGTTCTTGTACTTCGTGGGCTGCTGCCTATGCAGCCATGACCATCAACTATGCAAGAGCCACAGGACAAAACCCTGATGCTGTGGCGTTTAGCCCCGCCTTTGTTTATAACCAAATTACGCAAGGCGACTGTGAAGGTACACACATTGGCAAAACATTAGAAAAACTGACCGAAGAAGGCAATGTACCTTTGCAAAATTTTCCGTACACAGACCAAAGTTGCAATAAACTGCCCAATTCGCAACAAAAACAACAAGCCTTACAATTTAAAATGAAAGGCTTTAACAGACTTACACTAAAACATGATGACTACAAAATAGATTTGGAGGCTATCAAACAAAATATCGCACAAGGGGCACCTGTGGTAATTGGTATGGCGGTAGGTGGTAGTTTCTACGACTTAGCTGGCAAAGATACTTGGCGACCTACGAAAAAAGATTTTGATGCCTTGCGAGGCGGTATGGGCGGACATATTGTAGATGACGGTTCGGATAGTGGTTTCGGCGGACACGCCATGTGTGTGATTGGCTATGACGACAGCAGAGAAGGCGGTGCTTTCCAAATTATGAATAGTTGGGGAAATGATTGGGGACAAGATGGTATTTTTTGGATGAAATACAAAGATTTTGAGTTTTTTTGCAATAGTTTTTATGGCGAGGCGTATGGTTTGTTTCCTTTGGCAGACCAAGCCAAAAAAACAACTACATTTAAGGCAGACATAGGGCTGTTTCAGAACAAAGCAAAAGCCTACATTCCTTTTGACAAAAAAGCTGGAGCAACCTTTGAAACGGCTGATGTGATGCCAAAAGGGGTGAAATTTAAGATTGCAGTACGCAATTATAGTGAATGTTATGTTTATGTCATTGGGCAAGAAACAGACGGTACAAGTTATGTGTTGTTTCCTTATACAGAAAAACATTCGCCTTATTGCGGTATTGTTGGGACGAGGTTATTTCCCAAAGATTTTTCTTTGCAACTTGATGACGTTGGCGAAAAAGATGTAATGGCAGTATTATTTTCTCCCGAAGAATTGGATTATCAAGCTGTTAATCAGGCTATTAGCAGTAGTTCGGCAGGTACTTATGAAGAAAAAATACGCAGTGTATTAGGGGAAAAAATGGCAAAAAAAGTACAGTATTCAGCAGGAAACACCATTAGTTTTAGCACCACTAATGAAACTAATAAAATAGTGGCAGTGGTTTTTGAGATGCAGAAAAAGTAATGTTAAGTAGTAGAAATTACTAAAGTCTGTAGCATAGACTTTAGTCTGTGCCTATAATAAATTGCTAATCAAGCAGTTACTACACAGACTAAAGTCTATGTTACAAAACCTTAATAACGTCTAATAATCAATCCTAAAATTTTACGTATTACTATGAAAATCAATCATTTAGTAACAACCTTGCTAATTACTAACCTACTATTTGGCGTAGCTTGTAACCGTAACGGAGCTACCAAAGAACAAAACACCACACAAATAGATTCTTTGAGTGAAGAAGAAAAAGCATGGAAAGAAGCAGAAGCAAAAACCCCAGCTATTCCCCTTAACGACCAACTCAATCAACTACACACCAGCACCCAAGAGGCTTGGCAGCAGTTAGCAGAAACCGATAAACAAAAGTTTGATAAAATTGACTTTATTACAAAAGAGTTTACGAAAGTAAAAAAAGTCAATAAACCTTTGTTAGATTCTGTAATTACATTGGTTGCAGAGGCTCGAAAAGTGCGTTATACGCCCCAAACAATGGGAGATGTGAAACAGTTAGATGCTTTTGACAATACACTGAATTTGTTGATGGACAAGTTGGACAGGTTAGAAACAACGACTTCTTACCTCAAAACTTGTAGGGAATGTATGAATGTTTTTGAGGAAATACGCCAATTAGACAATCAAGATGTGGTGTTTCGGAGCAGGTACACAGGAGCAGCCAAAGAACTGAATGATTTATTGAAACAAAAAAGCAAAGAAATAGAAGCTTTGGGTGAGCAGTACACACAAATAAAACCCTTCCCATTATTTGCCATAGAATAAAAAACAGCCAGAGTTTGTGCTAAACTCTGGCTTATTCTTTTGTAGTATGAATGATATGATAAGATTTACTATTTCATTTGGCTTTGTTATCTTCGTTACTTAAAGAAGATTTACCTTTGTCTTTACTTTTTTCTTTTTCGTCCAAGATATTTTTGAGTTTTTTGTTAGCAGACTCTAATTCTTGTAAGAGGGTTTCGAGATTAGTTGATTTAGTTTTCATATTTGCCAAAAGTTTAAAAGAGTTGATGAGTTGATTTTGATGACGCAACAAAAATAAAAAAAGAGAGTACATCAATTCTTTTTGTTTCGACAAAGTGGCGTTTTTTACCGACAAAATAATTACAAGTTTAGATTAAATGTATTGCTATGAATTTTACTACTACTATCAAACAATATTTGTTAAACTCCCCTACTCCACCATCAGAAAATTTGGTGTTAGAGATTTTTCGTTACCAAGCCCAACACAATGCTGTTTATCGTCAATACCTTGATTACTTACATTGCCAATCAGAAAAAGTACAAAAAATAACAGCTATTCCTTTTTTACCTATTGAGTTTTTTAAGCAACACGCCGTAGTTGTAGGAGATAACAGTGTAGCACATTTACCACAAACGGTTTTTGAAAGTAGTGGCACTACAGGGCAAATGCCCAGCCGTCATTTTGTAAAAGATGCAGCCTTTTATGTAGAAAATGCCAAAGTTATTTTTGAAAAATTTTACGGTCAATTAACTGATTATCATATTCTTGCACTACTACCTTCTTATTTAGAAAGAACTACCTCGTCTTTGGTGGCTATGGTACAAGCCTTTATGCAATACACCGTACAGCCTTCGGGATTTTACTTAAACGACTACGCTGCCTTAGCCGAAGAACTTAAAAGATTGGAAAAAAGCCCTAAAAAAATTCTCTTGATAGGCGTTACTTTTGGTTTGTTAGATTTTGCAGAACAGTTTGCTATGCCTTTGAAAAATACAATTATTATGGAAACAGGAGGCATGAAAGGCAGACGTAAAGAGCTACTAAGAGAAGAAGTACACGAACTACTTTGCGAAGCTTTTGGCGTATCCGCCATTCATTCTGAATATGGTATGACAGAACTTTTATCGCAAGGGTATTCGCAAGGTGGTGGTGTTTTTAAAAGTACCCCTACCCTACAACTGTATTTACGCAATATGAATGACCCTTTTGATGTAGGGCATCACTTAAAAGATGGGGGAATTAATGTCATAGATTTGGCAAATATAGACAGTTGTTGCTTTATAGAAACCAAAGACATAGGGGCTATAACGCCAGAAGGTTTTAAAATTTTAGGTCGTTATGACAATGCAGATGTAAGGGGTTGTAATTTAATGGTCTTGTAAAAAACGTAGATTTGTCTTTAGGCTACTTTGTACTTACAAAAAAAACTGTTATTTTTGATACGCAATATTATTATAAAATTTTAGATGTCTAAACTTACTTTTCTATTTTGGAATATTCAACGGAAAAACTTAGATACACACATTGCACAACTTTGTAAATTGTACGATGTAGATGTTTTGTTATTGGCAGAATTTGGAAATAATAATGCCTATGGTTTAGAAAGCATTTTAAAAAGTGTACAGGACGATTATCAATACATTAAACCGTTTGCTACAACAAAAGTAGAACTATTTGTAAGATTTGAAGCCTCAAAAGTAAAACAAGTTTATGATAATCCAGACATGAGCATACGTAAACTTTGTATTATTCCAACAAAAGAAATTACAATGATTGGTTTACATTTGCCAAGTAAACTTTACATGACGGATAATGACCAAATTATTCATCAAACAAACGTAGCAAATCTAATCAACACAGAAGAACAAAAAATTGGTCATAGAAACAGTTTAGTTATTGGAGATTTTAATATGCACCCTTTTCAAATGCTTAGTGCTGGCAGTTTTCATGCCACTATGGATAAGAATATAGCTCTAAACAAGAAAAGAATAGTAAAAAAAGAGGAATATTATTATTTCTATAATCCAATGTGGAATTTTTTGGGAGATAATAACAAATCAAAAGTAGCAGGAACTTACTACAAGAATATGTCTGGAGAATACACAAATTACCATTGGAATATGTTTGACCAAGTATTGCTCAGACCAGACTTATTAGCTAATTTTGATGAAAACAGTCTTGAAATAATAACTTCTAATGGTACTATTTCGTACATAAAGAACGGAAAGATAGACACAAATTACTCAGACCATTTACCTATAAAATTTACACTTAACTTCTAAAACAATGGAAACATCAAAGAACTATTGGGATTTTGTTGATGAAATTATAGTTACTCCTGTAACTATCCTAAAAGAACAAGCCGACTTCCTTACTAAAACCACTAAAGGCATCTTGGTAGGAGAGATTGTTTTTGAAAAAAAAATAATTGAGGAAGGGTATCCAAAACTCTATACAAATAAGTTTCAACCTAATGTAGTTTTTAACATTAGTTCTCCTATTTTGGGTTATACTTACCAACTAATGTCTGTGCTATATGATGTAAAGGAAAACTACCCTATTCAAATAAATTTTGATAATGGAATTTATGAGGCTAAAGATGAAGAATCATTCAAAAAATTTATTCAAGAGTGTATTCAAAGTGATACAACAAAAAAAATAATTCAAAACCTTTATTCTCAAAGCAAAGTTTTTGAAAATAATAATCAACCCAAAGATTAGCAATATTGGCAAGTCAAAATTGGCTTGCCAATATTGCTAATCTTTTACAACCCCGCCTTTTGCTTAATTTCCTCTACTATTTCGGGGTTGAGCAAAGTCGTAATATCTCCTAAGTTGTTGGCATCTCCTTCGGCTATTTTCCGCAAAATTCTACGCATGATTTTGCCCGACCTTGTTTTGGGTAAACCACTGACAAACAATATTTTATCGGGTTTGGCAATAGCCCCTATCACTTTGGTTACGGTAATCAAAATGCTGTTTTTGATGTTTTCATAACGGTCTGGTGTAACAGAACTATCGCAAATCACATAAGCAAAAATGCCTTGTCCTTTAATATCGTGAGGATAACCCACAACGGCAGATTCTATGACCAAAGGGTGTTCGTTAATGGCATTTTCTACTTCGGCAGTGCCTAAACGGTGTCCCGATACGTTGATAACGTCATCTACACGCCCCAAAATGCGGTAGTAGCCGTCTTCATCTCGTCTTGCTCCGTCCCCCGTAAAATACAAGCCTTTGAAGGTAGAAAAATAGGTTTGTCTGCATCTTTCGTGGTCACCGTAGGTGGTGCGTAACATAGACGGAAACGGAAATTTGATACACAAATTGCCCTCTACATTGTTGCCTTTCAGTTCATTACCTTTGTCATCTACTATCACAGGTTGCACACCGCACAAAGGCAACGTAGCAAAAGAAGGTTTGGTAGGCGTAATTCCCGCCAAAGGCGAAATCAACATACCGCCTGTTTCGGTTTGCCACCACGTATCCACAATAGGGCATCTGCCTTTGCCTATATGCGTATGATACCACTGCCACGCCTCCACGTTGATAGGTTCACCAACAGAACCCAAGACTTTTAGGCTTTTCAGACTATAAGGTTGTATTGGGTCTGTACCCAACGCCTCCAATGCACGAATGGCGGTGGGGGCGGTGTAAAAATGCGTAACTTTATGTTTATCAATTACTTCCCAAAATCTACCGTTGTGTGGATAAGTAGGCACACCTTCGTACATGACCACCGTAGCCCCAGACAATAAAGGAGCATAGACAATGTACGAATGTCCTGTAATCCAACCGATATCGGCAGTACACCAAAAAATGTCTTCGGGTTTGTACTGAAATACGTTTTCGAAAGTGTATTGTGTGTACACCATGTAACCGCCTGTAGTGTGTACTACGCCCTTCGGTTTACCTGTAGAACCCGAAGTATAGAGAATAAACAACATATCTTCGCTGTCCATTTCTTCGGCTTCGTTGTGGGTGCTTACGCCTGCCGTTGCGTCATGCCACCAAATATCACGTCCCGCCACCATACTTACGGTTTCATGGGTACGTTGGAAAACTACAACTTTTTCTATGCTTTTACACTTTTCTACGGCTTCATCTACAATGCTTTTCAACGGAAAAGTTTTTGCCCCTCTATAACTGCCGTCTGCCGTAATCACGACCTTTGCTCCGCAGTCATTGATACGGTCTGTCAAAGAATTTGCCGAAAAACCTGCAAAAACTACCGAATGGATAGCCCCAATTCTTGCACAAGCCAACATAGCTACGACAGCTTCGGGTATCATGGGCAGATAAATAATTACTCTGTCGCCTTTTTGTACGTTGAGGTTTTTGAGGGTATTGGCAAATTGACCTACTTTTTCGTATAATTGTTTGTAGGTCAAATGAATGGCTGGTTCGTTGGGGTCGTTTGCCTCCCAAATAATGGCGGTTTTGTTGGCTAAAGTAAATAAATGTCTTTCAAAAATATTTTCGGTAATGTTCAGTTTACCGTTGATAAACCACTGAATTTTAGGTTCTTCAAAGTTCCATTCCAATACTTTGTCCCAAGATTTTCGCCAATAAAATCTTTCGGCTACATCAGCCCAAAATTCTTCGGGATTAGCTATACTTTTTTGGTATTCGTACAAATACCCTGAAAGAGAGTGAATTTTGTTTGACATGGTTGGTATTTTGTTGATTAGTACGTTTTTTAGGGTAATTATTTAACGTAAGTTGCTTAACAACTGTAGAACGGACTTTAGTCGGGGACACCTAGTCCGTTTTTAGCAATGAAAATCCCAAACGGACTATGTGTCCCCGACTAAAGTCCGTTCTACAGTAAGCACTACGCAACTCACGTTATTTATTCGTATTTTCAATCGGAATAAATTGGAAAGAATCCATGAAACGGGTAATAGATTTATTAAAATCTTTGGAAGTTTCTGTAATAGTTTGCAACATATACATCTTGTTTTGCACCAAAAACATACGCATACGTATCACCGCCAAACCATCTCTGAAATCTACTTTAACCTCACGTCCTTCGTACTTTCCTAATTCAATGATTTTTTCAGATAATAGTTTCCCGTTTACATTTTTCACGGCCCCATCAATAGCTCCTCTAAAAAACACATCTAAGTTTTCCATTTTATCTGCATTCACCACACTATCAGGATATTCAGTGTAATTAACCATATACATTAAATTATCATCTTGCGGAGCTTTTGAGGCATCATAGATAAACATATTCAACTTTAACTCACCTATTGCAGACTTAATTCTTTGCGGTCTTTCTGTTGGTTTATCAGGAAACTCCACTTTGTAGCCGTGCTGCTTAGACTCTAACCAAAACCATTCATTCGGTTTTACAAAATGAGAGAATAGCAATACGACTACTACGCCCATAAACACTTTTCCAATTTGTTTTTTCATCTTAAATTCAATTAATGTAAAAAATGTACTGTTTCTCAAAAATACAACTTTCAAGTATAAGTACAATTCAATACAACCATACTGAGGCATTTTTTATTTTTCCCTCAAAATATCGTTTTGTGTAAGAGCATAGACATTTGCCAAGTCGAACAAACCAAACGTATTCCTGTAAGATTTAGCCAAGTTAATCAGATAACGGTCATAGTACCGAGCCAAACCTTGCACCATTTTTGCTTTAATTTCTACGTGATGATTAAAAATATCCACGACATTAAATTGAGGAATGGCATAGACTTCGCACACTTCAGAATTACAGATGGCATTGTAACTTCTGATTGTATGTTCCAAAATGGCATTGTCGCCAAAAGATTCGCCTGATGACAAGACCAACAAGTCTTCAAAATGTTCTTCTACGTCTAAGCTGATGCGTACATTGCCCGTTTTGATGATATACAAGGCTTGGCTGGGGTCATTTCGAAAAAAAATTACTTCGTTGTAATGGTAGGTGCGAAGGTGTAAAAAAGGCAAAAACTCTGCAATTTCTTCATCTTCTAACTTATCAAATAGGTTATTTCTACGTAAAAAACGAAACAAAACCTTTTCTTTGTTAGAATACTTTTTGGCGAATAGATTAAACATAGGCTGGTGTAAGTTTTGAGCTTTTTTTGGCGAAAAAAGCTGTTTTATGACCACAAAAATAAAATATTTTTCTATTTTTAGAGTGTATTTAGATATATCATTATATTTGTACTGCCAAAAGTAATATTCTACATGACAAGCGAAGAGAAAAAGGCGTATCTTCTGCTCAAAAGTGTGATTTTTCATTATCACGGTTTAGACGAAGACGAACAGCAAATCCTTGATGAAACTGCAGCAGAACTCAATGCAAAAGATGAGTTGGCTTGGGCTACAGCTTTCATAGAGGAAGACTATTTTAATGCTTTCGACAGGTCGAGAGATTTTTTGAAGCAAGTAGGCGAAAGATTACCCAAAGACAAACGATTTGAATACATCAAATCTGTTTGGCAATCTAATGCCAAAAAAGGTTATATATCAGAAATGGAGGCGATGGCAATGCTAAGAGTTGCCGAAGATTGGTACGTCGAGAATGATTTAGTAGGTTTGATAAAAGCTGGTGTATAAAATTTTGTCAAATTATTTGCTATCTCTTTTTGCTATTAGGTAAGTGCTTACAAGATTATTCATGTATTCTTACGTATGTAAGAAAATAACAATACCCAAATACCTTTCTGTAATAAAGGTATTTGGGTTTTTATATTCCATTGAGCTTATTGCTCTATAAAGCAAATTTTACGGCAGATGGCTTGGTTTTTACTCATTATTGCGGGTTTATTTGAAGTAGGTTTTGCTACTTGCTTGGGCAAAGCCAAAGAACATACAGGGACGGCTGCTCTATGGTGGTTAGGTGGTTTTTTGTTTTGTTTGTCTTGTAGCATGATTTTGCTTTACAAAGCTACACAGACCTTGCCTATAGGTACGGCTTATGCCGTTTGGACAGGCATAGGGGCAGTGGGTACGGCTTTGGTTGGCATTATTTTCTTCAAAGAACCTGCCGATTTTTGGCGAATTTTCTTTATCATTACACTCATTGGCTCGGTGGTGGGCTTAAAGGCTGTGGCTCACTAAACCTCACGTTTTTTCAACTATGCAAACAAATATTTTTCGTTTTTTGGCACAAAGATTCAAAGGCTTTGGGTATGCCCTACAAGGCTTGCGTGTGCTGTTGCAAACACAAATTCATGCACAAATCCATTTTGTAGCTTCTTTGGTAGTTATTTTTTTAGGTTTTCTGTTCCAATTAGCGTGGTACGAATGGTGTTTTTTGGTGGTGGCTATGGCGTTGGTGTGGATAGCAGAGGCGTTGAACACTGCCTTAGAGGTACTTACAGACCTTGTAAGCCCAGATTTTAACGAAAAAGCAGGCAGAGCCAAAGACCTTGCAGCAGGGGCAGTGTTATTGGCTGTGATTGCTGCGGTGGTGATTGGTTGTATTGTTTTTATTCCGAAGGTGCAGAAGATATGGTAGATTAATATTTAACGTAAGTTGTAGTAAAGAATGTACCGTACCCTTTAGGGTGCAAGGTCAGTCTAAGTTTAATTTAAGATATATTTTACTATAATTATTTTAATAATTAC
>CANGYA010000071.1 GCA_947457925.1 Cytophagales bacterium
CTTGAAGACAATCAAACTTATTTCTTTGAAAAAAATTAGTTTCACTATAAGTTTTTAAAGCACGACCCTACAAAAGATGACATCTTTAGAGAACTTCTTGAATACTAAGTATAACAATTTACGGCACGACACTAGAAAAGATTACGCCTTTTTTACCTTTATAGCATTACTTCTTTAAGACCACCAAAATTGTTTTTGCTTTAGCCTACACAAAAAAAGTTATGGTTATTGTACTAAAAAAAATGCCTAATCATTTTTTGTCTAAGAATAAAAAACTATTTTGGCATAAGAACTTTTAGCAACCTACAACCATGAAAAGACATTTTTACTGCCAACTCTATTGGAAAGCTATTTTTTTTACCTTTTTTGCCACGCCTATTTTTGCTCAAAAAGCTGTTAAACTCCCAGAGTGTTTTTACAAACGAATGGAAGGAAGTGTAGGAAAAGAGAAAGTAATAGAAATGGATTTAATTAAGATAGATACTCTCATAAAAGGTACTTATTATTTTAGAAATAATAGTACGCCTTTAGAACTTACGGGTACTGTAGATGAAGAAGGCAATGTTATCATCAATGAATTGGGTCGTTATGATGTATTGAAAGAAAAATATCCGATTATGGGTACTTTTAAAGGGCTTTTTCATACAGACGCACACATTAAAGGGCAGCTAACAAGGGTACGGGTAGATACGGTAGCTAAATTTGAATTAAAAGAATTTTATGGTACGGGTAGTGTACAATTTGACTTAATCAAGAAAGAAAAAGAATATGGAGATTGTGGGCAGGAAGGTAAGTGTGCTACATTTACATTGATTTACCCTCAAATGAAAAAATCTGCGGTGCAAGACAAGATTAATAGACAAATTGTGAATCAGATTTTATCGCATTACGAAGATAGGGCTAAAGCCAAACTTTCCTCTATAGATGACCTTCTCACAGACTTTATTGGAAGATACAAAGATGAGGAGAAAAATTTTGCACAGTTAGACGCACAATCCAAACCTATTTGGAATCACCTCACCGAAGTTTTGGTGCTTTACAACGCAGCCAATATGCTATGTCTGCAAATGCGTTTTGATATTTCTGAAAGCGGCGAAAAGCCTTTGGAAGTGATACATTACGCTAATTTCAACCTACAAACAGGGCAAATGGTCAAATTAGAAGACTTGATGATAAAAGACTTTAAACCTAAATTGACCAAAGTAGCAGAGGAGTTTTTCCGCAGACACTACGGCTTTACGAATAACCAAAGTCTAAAAGGCTTCAATTTCAAGAACGGAGATTTTGAAATCAACGATAATTATTCGTTTAACCGCAAAGGCATTATTTTTAGGTACAACCCCTATGAAATAGCAGCTTACTCTATGGGGTCGCCACAAATTTTTGTTCCGTATGAGGCAGTTCGCCATTTGATTGACTGGGGAACTATTTTGGGTGAGGTGGTCAAAGATTAACTCCACAGATGTGATTGTTGTAACTTCATTGCTAAAAATACGTAAATAAAAAAAATAAGTAAAAGTAACTAATTAATTGATAATATTATACCACAGACTTTAGTCTGTGATTCTTTGATTATCAAGAGATTACAGACTAAAGTCTGTGGTACATTTATTTTTTCCAATTACTTAAAAAAACTAATTTTTCATTCATCTATGAGTAATCCTATTTCCCTGAAAAAAGGTGAAGCCATTAATTTAAGAAAACAAGCAGCTGCCCTTAGCAAAATTATGATAGGGCTGGGCTGGGAAGTCCGCACAGGTGGCGTGTTAGACATAGATGTATCTGTGTTTATGGTGAATACCCAGCAAAAGTTGCCTAAAAGTGAGTGCTTGATTTTTTACAATAATTTAAAATCACCTGATGGTGCAGTGCAACACACAGGCGACAACCGTACAGGGCAAGGTGATGGTGATGACGAGATGATTTTAGCCAATTTACCCCTTATTGCCCCTGAAATTTCGGAACTTATCTTTGTAGTAAGCATCTACGAAGCTATGGAAAGAAGGCAGCATTTTGGATTACTCAAAGAAGCCTATATCAGAATTGTAGATGTGGCTACCCAACAAGAATTGGTCAATTTTGATTTAGACGCAGAATTTGGCTCTTACACAGACATAGAGTTTGGTCGTTTGCAACGTATCAATGATGATTGGTACTTTAAGGCTACAGGGATAGGTAACAATGTTGGCTTACAAGGGTATGTAGATAAATATATTTAAATACAAAAAGTTCAACCTATAAGGATTTTGCCCCTTATAGGTTTTTTGTTGTGATTTCTTACACTCTCTTACTCATAAAATCGTGCATTTCCACTAAGGTACTTTCTAAGTCATATTTGAATTCCCAATTAGGATAGTGTTTTTTGAACTTAGAAACATCACTTATCCACCAAATATGGTCGCCGATACGGTTAGTTTCCACGTATTGATAGGTCATTTTATTGCCACTTATTTTTTCGCAAAGGGTAATAGCCTCTTGCATAGAACAGTTAGAAAAACGACTCCCACCCGCATTATAGGCTTCTCCTTGTCTTGGATTTTGGTAAAAATGCCAAAACATATTCACCAAGTCGTAACTATGAATATTATCACGTACTTGTTTACCTTTGTAGCCAAATACATTGTATTGCGTTTTTGTGATAGCACATTTCATCAAGTAAGACAAAAAGCCATGCAACTGTGTCCCAGAGTGTTTGGGTCCCGTCAAGCAGCCACCTCTGAATACACCTGTATTCATTTGGAAATACCGACCATATTCTTGCACCATAATATCAGCAGCTACTTTTGATGCCCCAAATACAGAGTGAGTAGTGTGGTCAAGAGAGAACTGTTCGTCTATGCCATTGGCATAATAGGCGTGCTGCGTGTCTATCTCCCAACGAGTTTCTAATTCTACCAAAGGCAAGAAATTAGGGTTATCTCCGTAAACTTTGTTAGTAGAAGTGAAGATAAAAACAGCTTGGGGGCTATGCAAACGAGTAGCCTCTAACAAGTTCAATGTGCCTGTGGCATTGATTGAAAAATCTGTAAAAGGCTCTTTGGCAGCCCAGTCATGGCTAGGTTGTGCAGCCGTATGCACTACTAACTTTATGTCTTGCCCGTAAGTCTTAAAAATATTTTCAATGGCATTGAAATCTCTAATATCGGTACCATAATGCTTGTAATTAGCAATTTCTTGCTCCAAACGATTCTTATTCCAAGCAGTAGAGGCTTCTTTGCCAAAAAAATAAGCTCTTTGGTCATTGTCTATACCGACTATAAGGTCAAATTTTTTAGCAAAAAACTCCACAGATTCACCACCTATCAAGCCAGATGCACCTGTAACTAAGGCTATATTCATGTAAAATTTCGATTAGTTGGGTAAATATACAGTATTGCCTAATAATATGCCAAAACTACCCTGCTTTTCTGTAAAACTATACAAAAGCAACTAAACAAGTCCAATATGAATACCGTTTTTGATTAGCACAATAAAATGTTACTTACATTAAGAGATAAAAATAACACTATCTTTGCTTGCAAATATCTATTAGAAAAGTAAATGAGCATAGCATTTTTTATTTTATGTGCCATTGTAGTAATGGCGTGTGGCGTAATTGTATTTTCAAAAAAATTGGTGTACGCAGCCTATGGCTTAGTAGCAGTAATTTTGGCGGTGGCAGGCATTTTTTTATTGGCTCATGCTCAATTTGTGGCTGTAGTCCAAATTATGGTCTATATTGGCGGTGTAATTACGCTACTGCTATTCACTTTACTTATTCATAATCAAAGACTTAGTACAGCCAACACCATAGCTCCTACTTGGCTACTATCTACTATTTTTTGTGTGGCTGCGGGAGTTTTTATCTACTACTTTCCGCCTAATTTTGGCACAACTTCCTCTGCCCTTGCTACACATTCTTTATTGGAGATAGGCAAATTATTTTTAACTACCTACGCCTTGCCCTTCGAGATAATTGGTGTATTGCTTACGGTGTTGCTGTGTGCTATTGCTTATTTGTTCAAAAAAACAGCTTAAAAAATTGATTTTGTAGCTCCAAAAGACTCAAAAGTATGAATTTTGCTCAAAAATTTGTGTATATATAAAAAATTGTTAGCTTTGTTGCTGTTTGAACTACACAACGAAATTGGTATAAGAAATTCAAACAATTTAGTCTTTTTACATTACATTAAAACTAATAGCAAAAAATGGATGATGTGAAACTCAGAAGAATAGGGGTATTTTATGATGGCAACTATTTCCTAAAAGTAAGTAATTATTACAACTATGAACACCCTCGTAAGGCAAGAATTAGTATAGAAGGGCTGCATAATTTTGTTCGTCATCAAATAGCAAAAGAAGAAAGTATAGATACAAGGCTATGCCAAGTGGTTGATGCACACTATTTTAGAGGCAGATTAAGTGCATACGATGCTAAAGAACTGAACAAGTTGTATAATGACCGTATTTTCGATGATATTTTGATGAATGAAGGCGTAATTACACACTATTTGCCTTTGCGTTCAAGAAATGGCGGAAAAAGAGAAGAAAAAGGAATTGATGTATGGTTGGCATTGGAAGCCTACGAACTGACTCTTTACAAAAAATTTGATGTCTTGGTGCTCATTGCTTGCGATGGCGACTATGTACCTTTGATTAGAAAACTAAACACTTTAGGCACAAGAGTAATGGTGCTAAACTGGGACTTCAAGTACATAGACGAAAGAGGCGAAACTCGTGAAACTCGTACTTCGCAAGAGTTATTGGAGGAGGTTACTTACCCAATAGCTATGCACGAAATCATAGACAGCAGAGTCATGAAAAATGACCCAATGGTAAATAGCCTATTTGTATCACAAGACACAATGGCGACTTACCGCAATAGTTTTAACCTTATGCGTCAGCCTGTAGCTACTGAAAACGGTTACTACACAAGTGCTGTGATTAACCTCAAAAATGGTTATGGCTTTATTGTAGCACCACCTAACAACTTGTATTTCAGTCATCAAGATTTGATAGAAGCCGATTTCAATGATTTGAGAGATGGTGATATAGTAGAGTACACTTTGGGCAAAAACGAAAGAGGAGATTGTGCGAAAAATGTACGCAAAATCTCATCGGGTGTGCCTGTACCTACCAATGGCATGAGCAATTTAATGTCCTAAATTGATGGGTCAAACAGACTTTGGTGAGGCTCTCAAACTGTAGGCAGTAACCAAAGTCTGTTTGTTTATTATAAACAATTCAAAAAATTGCTTTAAAATAGCATAAAAATTGTAGCAAAGTTATTTCAACGACTTTGTTGCAAATTTCTTTTTTACAAAAACAGGTTGGATATGCGTAGTTTTCGGAAATATCTTTTTTTAGGTGTATGTGGTATCTGTGGCTCTTTTTCGGCTATGGGGCAACAAACTACACCACAGTACCCGTCTATCAAAGCATCGGTTGATTCGTTGGAAGTACAACAAAATTACCAACAAGGCATGGACTTGTTTTTAGATTTTTGCGACTACCTACACCCCTTGCAGCTCTCTCAAATAGAAGAAATTGCGGTGGCAAATGCCCAAGAAGAATTAAGTTCTGATGCCCTCTTATTTACCCCTGATACTACCTCTTTATTCCTCAACGACCATGATGTGGTGTATGATTATGCCCCCTACCTCTCTGACGAAATAGTGGCAGAGAAAATGGCAAAAATGAATACCACAATTCCAATGACTTTTAACAGCACGATTCGCAATTTCATAGATTATTTTACGATGAGGCGAAGAAGCTATACATTGGCGATGTTATCTCGCAAGAATTTGTACTTTCCTATTTTTGAGAAAACATTAGCCGAACATAATTTACCCGATGAACTTAAATATTTGTCTATAGTAGAGTCTGCCCTGAAACCTACAGCTATTTCTCGTGCAGGGGCAGCAGGTTTGTGGCAGTTTATGCCCCAAACAGGTAGAAGTTTGGGACTTCGCCAAGATGCCTACGTAGATGAAAGAATGCACCCCGAAAAATCAACCGTAGCAGCTTGTAAATATTTGTATTGGTTGTATAGTTTCTTTGGTGATGACTGGGAACTTGCTTTGGCTGCCTATAATTGTGGACCGGGTACGGTGCAACGTGCCATTAGACGTGCTGGCGGTGGTAAACAAACTTTTTGGGATATTTACCGTTTCCTTCCTGCCGAAACAAGGTCTTATGTGCCTATGTTTGTGGCTGTTACATACACAATGACACACGCCGAAGACCACAACATTATTCAGAATGAACCGATGTATCCGATTGACCATGAAACAGTTTATACCAATCAATATGTCAATTTGAAAGAAGTTGCTATCAAGTTAAATGTATGTGAGGCGGATTTGGCAGAGTTAAACCCCGAATTAAAGAAAAAAATTGTGCCTTCGCACTACAAAAACTATGCTTTGCGGATACCTGCCGAAAGAAGTGAATTTTTTTGGGACAACCAAGAATATGTATTGGCTTCGTCTAAAAATAGTTGGTTGTACGACAAAAAAGGCTCTTTGCTCAAAGAAAGAGAAAAAGACAGGTTGAAAAAAGAAAAGTTGATGAAAACCGCCAAAGCCGTAGAAAACCGCAAACATTTGGTAAAAACAGGCGAAACTCTTAGCGAAATAGCCCATACCTACCATATTTCTGTGGCTCAAATTATGGCTTGGAATAACTTGAAAACCCCCCAAATAAAGGCTGGTAAACACTTGATAGTAAAGCCTTTGGGCTACCAAAAAACGATGCAGTTTGTGCAAGGTGATGGTGTGATAGAAGGACAAGACAAGATACAACTACAGACAGACAATACTAAAGCTGTAGTAAAAACAGTAAGCTACAAAACAAAAAATACGGCTACAAAACAACAAAAAACCAAAGTAACGGCATTTGACAGAGCCTCTGCCAATGGCACAACGCACACCGTAAAAAATGGCGAATCTTTGTGGATTATTGCCAAAAAATATGGCGTTTCTGTTGAAAAAATCAAGCAACTCAATGGCTTGTCAAAGTCTAATTTGAATATTGGACAAAGGATTTTGGTGAAGTAACCTAATAATAAAAAACCTTCAAAGTTTTCATCACTTTGAGGGTTTTTTGTTATTAAGTTGCTGTATCTTATCATCTACCTCACACTTGTTTTGAGTTGGTGTTGCCAAATCACAATCCCTACACACACAGAAATATTCAAAGAATGTTTACTGCCAGTTTGCGGTATTTCAATGGCTTTTTCACAGTATTTCAGAGCCTCGTCTGTAACCCCAAATACTTCGTTGCCAAAGACTAAGGCGTATTTTTGTTGAGGCTCAAAAAGGAAATTTTGCAATAGAACACTACTACTCGTCTGTTCTACAGCCACAATCTGGTAGCCTTCTTCTTTGAGCTGCGTAAGGGCATCTATAGTGTTGGCTTGGTGTTCCCATGCTACAGTTTCGGTAGCTCCCAATGCCGTTTTTTCTATTTCGCGGTGTGGCGGTGTGGCAGTAATTCCACACAAATAAATCTTTTTTACCCCAAAACCATCGGCAGTTCTAAACGTAGAACCGACATTGTGCATACTCCGAATGTTATCTAATACAATAACCAAATTATCGGAGGCTTGGGCTTGGTAACTATCTGGCGAAATTCTATTGAGTTCTTCTACTTGCAATTTTCTCATGGTTATCGCAGGGTTGGTGGTTGTATAGCTTTGTATAGTTGTTTTCAGCTACATAGTTACATATAACAAAGACTTTAATGAAAATTTTTAACTAATTTTTTAGCAATTTCTATCTTATGTATGTGTATAGTCTTTATGGTGTAACAACTCAAAATAAAAAAATGCTGGTTTTATGAATAATCTCTACTAATTTTGTGGCATCACTCATTCCGTAGGATTATGAACAACCAGTATAAGAAAATTGTATTTTTAATAGCTATTTTGGCTATTCCTTCTGCTATCTATCTATTTTTAGCTTCTCAGGGCAAAAATACGTACAAAATTCAAGTTTTTAACCCAAAATCTGAAACGTGTCCGCCTACCAACTCAGCAGACACGATGCACCGTATTCCGCCCTTCCGCCTACTTTCGCAAGACAACCAAGTGTTTACAGAAAAAAATCTTGAAGGTAAAATCTATGTGGCAGATTTCTTTTTTACGCGTTGCCCCAATATTTGTTTGGTGATGACCTCCGAATTGACCAGAGTACAAGAGGCTTTTCAGGACAGAGAAGATGTAGCCATTGTTTCGCACTCCATAGACCCTTTGTATGACTCTACGCACATTTTGAAACAATATGGCGACAAGTACAAAGCCAACTATAAGTTTTGGACTTTTGTAACAGGCGACAGTGCAGCCATGTATAATTTGGCTCAATGTGGTTATTTCATCGCTGCCCGCAAAGCTGAAGACAGCCAACTGTTATTCGACCACAGTGATAAATTGGTTTTGATAGATAAAGAAAAACGCATCAGAGGATTTTATGCAGGAACAAAAAGAGAGGAAGTGGACAGGTTGATTATGGAATTGCAAATTTTGTTGAAAGAGTACCAACAAAAATAAAAAAATAAACCTATAAGGTTGTAAAAACCTTATAGGTTTGATAATTAAGTAGTTCGTAGCAAATAGGAGTTATTTTTGCTTAGTTATTCTGCCTTCACAGAACCCATCATGCTTTCAGAAGTCTTTATTTTTTGCGGGTTTCCTCTGTATTTTACGCTACCCATGCCACTAATTTCCACTTCCAATACTTGTTTGGCGTGTACTTTGGCATTGGCTACACCACTTAGTTCTACATTTACGTTGTCGCCTTCTAATTCGTAAGCACTGATATTGCCTGCCCCACTCACCTCATATTTTTGTGTAGCAGCTTTGCCTGTCAATGTAATATTAGCAGCCCCAGACATATCTACAGTCAATTTTTCGGCATTAATATTCAGATTTAAGTTACCTGCACCCGCCACATCTATTTTCAAGTTGTTAGCTTGTAAAGTACCTTCTGTTTTGACATTCACCGCACCACTGTTGTTTATAGAGTTCAACTGTTTGTAAAAAACAACCAACTTAGGGCTTTGATTAATTCTTTTGTATTTTTCCTTTTTGAAATATACCTTCAAAATATTGTTTTTCACTTCCGTAACAATATCCTCATTTGGAATGTCTTTTGTGCCTGTTACTTCGACCTTCGTTTCATTGCTGGCTTGCAGTATCACTTCGTAAGCTCCCGAAAAATCGACTCCCGAAAAGTCTTGTAAGTTTCTCATTTCAGGGTTTTGTGCATTACTTACTTGGCAAGCAATAACGAAAAATAACAAAATACTGCCGATAATTACTTTGATGTTTTTCATAATGGATTGGAATTTTGAGTTTTTTTGATTTGATAGAAAGACACAGAAAAAACAAGCAGGGTTGCATGAAGGCGAAAAAAAATTAGTTTTTTTGGTAGTGCATAACAAATCATACTGTTCCAATAAGATTTAGTAGTTTTGTACAGTGATTGTTGCATTTCAACTTTGTGCTTGTATAAAATAATAAAAAATCCGTGCAAATCAGTATAATCTGTGTCGTCTGTGTTCCTACATTTGTTATCTGATTACCTAAATGCTTTGCATACTTTACATTCCTTCAATTACCTTCATTTTAACAGCTATGCAAATACTCTTTTTGAACAAAATCTATCTTTACTATACAATTTTTTTTACGATTTTCTATTTTTACATACAGCCTTCCTGCACAGCCCAACAAATACCTGTAAGTATTAAAGGTTTTGCAGAATATGTGGATATAGGTATGATAGACAGTCTGCCTAAAGAAGTCTTTTTTGAGAGAGGAATGGCTTGGCTCAAAGCCAATGGATTTAAAGTAAAATCGTCGAGTATTATCAAAGATTTACATGAATGGAAAATCATTATAAAAGGAAAAACTGAAACGTATCAGGCTTTTGTCAAGGACAAAGAAATGAAAATAGGTAGATTTTCCTATGTACTATCCATTCATGCGAAAGACGGCAAGTATAAATGTATCATTAACTCGATACAATACGACTCTAATTATATTCCAGATTTAATAGACAAAGACATTAGCGAAGTCCAGCCTTTTGAAGACAAAAAATATGTAGAAGGTGGTTTTTTGGAGGTTTGGCGGTTTATGCAAGCCAACGTACACAAGGATATGCAAAAATTGTTAGGCTCTCTGAAGATACAGATGTTAGGCTTGAACAAGTAAAAAGTGCGGACTTATGTCCGCACTTTTTACTTTACTTCATATTTTCAGATAATAATTGAAACTCTACCATTGGGGCAATATTTTCGTACAAAATATTGTAAGTTGCCGTAGTAATTGGCATATCTACGTTGTATTTACGATTGATTTCGTACACGCATTTTACGGCATAATAACCTTCTGCAATCATGTTCATTTCCATTTGTGCAGATTTTACAGAATAGCCCCGACCAATCATATTACCAAAAGTACGGTTACGACTGAACTGCGAGTAGGCTGTTACCAACAAGTCGCCTAAGTACGCAGAGGCACTTAAATCTCTTTGCATAGGGTCGACGGCATCTATAAACCTCTTGATTTCTTGCATGGCATTAGACACCAAAACGGCTTGGAAGTTATCTCCGTAGTTCAAACCTCTGGCAATACCACAAGCCAAAGACACAATATTTTTCATAACGGCACAGTATTCCGCACCGTCTATGTCCTTTATAACAGATGTTTTCACATACCTTGTACGTAACAAGTGAGCAAACAATTTCGCATTTGCCAAACTGTAACCGCCAATAGTCAAGTAAGATTGTTTTTCCATTGCCACTTCTTCCGCATGACAAGGTCCCACAATGACCAAAATATTTTCTTTGGGTACGTTATAAGTTTTCTCAATGTATTCTGTTACCAAAATATTTTCTTTGGGTATCATACCTTTGATAGCAGATACTACAGTTTTTCCTTTGAAATCTTCTGGAGTCAATTCTTTAATAGCATCAGCCACGAAAGCAGCAGGTACAGCCATTACAATAATTTCTACATCAGTCAAGGCATCAGTCAAATTTGAATACAATTTTACTTTATTCAAATTGATTTGCACATTGCTCAAATAGCTTGGATTACGTCCAAACTGTCCGATGTGTTTCAAGTCTTCGGCAGACCTCATCCACCAGTTAATTTGTACGTTGCCGTCTGAAAGAATTTTGGTAATGGCAGTAGCCCAGCTACCTCCACCAATTACCGCCACATTGATAGGTTTAGGTTGATTTTCGGGTGTCATAAATACTTTGTGTGTTGGTTAAATAGTATAAATTTTCTTGTGCGTTAAGATGTACAATAGAGTTCGTTTTTGCAAGCAAAAAGCCTATAATTATTAAGACTTGTGAATAATCATTTTCACTACAAAAATTTATACAGCCAAAAGGCATAAAATACACTTCACCTCAGTTTACCAAATTGTTACTAAGACCTTAAAGAATGGTTAAATACGTTCAGCAAAGGAAAAAGTAACAAAAAAAAGGTGTATTATTGTTATAACAATGATACGTCTTTTGTTTTTTATACGTCTTGTATAAAACCTTAATTTAGTTCAATATTACATTACACACATAAGCCTACTATTTTCAACCTCTTACAAGGCTATTTTACTACTTTCTCCCAAATGTATTGAATACAGTTGTCTAAAACTCCCAACCGTTATTGATTTCCATTTTTGAGTAGTAGTAGAAATCAAATTTTAACATTTACTATTATGAAAAAAAAATTTTACTCGTTTAGTCTTTTCATTTTTTGCTTGTCTTTTATCAATGCTACAGGATTCGCACAATCAATAGGCGACTACCAAACCAATGGCAATGTAACTTTTGCAGCCCTCACAAATTGGCAACGTTACAATGGTACTAATTGGGTTAATGCCACTACTGCCCCTTCAAGCACTGATGGCACAATTACAATTAGAAATGGGCATACGGCTACTGTTGCTGCAAATAAAACTCTTGACCAAGTAGTGGTGCAAAGTGGCGGCATACTCACACATACAGGAGGCACTTTTACGATTGCCAATGGTACAAGTGATGATATTATTGTAGAAAATGGAGGCGTATTTATTCTTGCAAATGACCCTGTACCTTCTTTTGGTGCAAGTGCCACTATGCGAATCAAAACAGGCGGAGTTTTAAGAGTAGATAACAATGGAAGTGGTGATGCAGATAGTTTTGCAAGTGATGATAATGTTGCCTATACAGGCAAAACCACTTTTGAAAACGGAGCTATTTTTGAGTGGAATACCACAGCTTTTTCTTCCTCAGGCATAACTTATTTTCCCAATGCCAATGCAAGCACTATTCCTATTTTTCGGATAACTTCAGCAGCAGGGGCAATAGGTGGCGGAACAACTAATACCACAACTATCAATGGCATATTAGAAGTAAATGGAAGTATTACTTGGCAGAATGCAGCCACAAAAATTTTCCGCAATGGCATTACAGGCACAGGTACACTTACACAAGCAGCAACTTGTGGTGTGATACAAATTACAGGCATCAACGCAGTCCTTGGCGGTAGCGGAAATATTATTTGTAACAGAACTACTGCACCCGCAATACAAATTACCAATACAGCCGAAGTAGTATTGACTTCAAACAAAAACATTAATGCAGGTACAACAGCTACTTTGCAGGTTGATGGTGTTTTAGACTGCCAAAACTTTAATCTTACAGCAAGTGCTGGCACTACAAATTTTACCCTCAACGCTGGGGCTACCCTCAAAATGGGTTCGCCAAATGGCATCACGACTTCGGGAGCTACAGGCAATATTCAGTTGGGTGGTACAAGAACCTATAACGGTGGGGCAAATTATGAGTACAAAGGCACAAGCCCGCAAGTAACAGG
The DNA here is from genome assembly GCA_947457925.1 of Cytophagales bacterium. Classification (GTDB taxonomy): domain Bacteria; phylum Bacteroidota; class Bacteroidia; order Cytophagales; family Thermoflexibacteraceae; genus JAAFKA01. Next base: position 12,842 of record CANGYA010000071.1, read on the forward strand.
CAACGGCTTGCCTACGACCTTAACGGCTACGCTTACCATTAACAATAATAGTGGCGTAACACAAAGCAGTGCAGCACAAACAATTAACGGAGGACAAATGATTTTGACCACAGGAACTTACAACCTCAACGGAAAATCATTCACTTGGCAAAATAGCAATACACCCATTACACGCACAGCAGGCACTTTAACTACAGACAACACCACTAACCTAACTTTTAATGGTACAGGCAACAGCTTCACCTTGCCCAATGATTTATTTGCTAATAATCCTACTTCTCTCAATAATTTTACGGTAAATAGAACGAATGATTTGGCATTAGGTAATCAAAATTTGGCGGTAGTAGGTACGTTAAGTGTGGGAGCAAGTGCAGCAGGAGATTTAGACCTTAACGGCAATAATGCAGATTTGGGCAATACAGGAACTTTGTCAGAAAATAGAGGCAGTAGCCGAGTAGTCATAGACAAAACCGCCACGCATTATGATGCCAACAAAGGCGGGTTCATTAGAGTTACCAACCGCAACCTTAACGGCACAAACATAGGCGGTTTAGGCATAGACCTTAGCAATGGTACGGCTGGAACCGTAAACATAGACCGTTACCACTGCAAAGTGCAAGGGCAGCCTGTAGAAAGTATCAGAAAAGTATTTGACATTACGGCTTCGGTAACTGCTAATAATGCAACTATGCAAATCAACTATTCACCGCAAGATTTGGTAGGTACGTCTTTGTCTGATGGTACAGCTAATTTTAGGTTGCACAGAGGCAAAAATGGTGTTATTGCCCCTTGGACTATGCAAACCAGCCCTGCTGCCATTGCAAGTTGCCATAATACAACTGCCAAAACTGTTTTTGCAGATAATATCAATAGTTTTTCGCCTTGGTCGGTTGCCCCAGAATTTACCGTTTTGCCTGTAACTTGGTTGAGTTTTGTGGCTAAAAAACAGTCGCAAAACTTTGTAGCCTTAGCTTGGCAAGTAAGCAATGAAGTAAATAACAAAGGTTTTGAGGTAGAAAAAAGTGAAGACGGTAAAGTTTTTTCTAAAATAGGCGAAGTAAGATGTTTGGGTAAATCTATTGACTTGCAAAGCTACCAATTCTTGGACAAACTAACGGCTCTTATGACTTTTTACCGCATCAAGCAAATAGACTTGGACGGCAAAGTAAGTTATAGTAAAATAGTGGCAGTACAAACAAGCACCGAAAACGACACTTGGGAAATTACACCTAATCCATTGACAGAAAATAGCAAAATTCATACGTCTTTATTGCCTAATTCTATTGTCAATTATCAAATAGTTACGGCAAATGGCAGTTTATTACAAACATGGCAAGGCGAAATAAATAGTTTGAATAGCTTGTTAATCAATTACTTACAAAAAATTCCGCAAGGTATTTATTTTGTGAATATTCAAACCGAAGGTTTTAGTAGTTCGCAAAAGATAGTGAAAGAATAAAGTTGTTTTAAATTAAAAATGGTAAACCCCCCCCCTCTCCAAATGGAGAGGGGGTTGGGGGGTGAGGTAAACTATATTTTCCCCGTTAGCCTTTCATTCAAATACAATTCTATTTTGTTCATAGCTCCTTCCAATTCCTCTACACTTGGCAAAAACACCAAACGGAAATGGTCAGATTGTTTCCAATTAAAACCTGTACCTTGTACCAACAAAACTTTGTGGTGCTTCAACAAATTCAAAACAAATTCTTGGTCGTCTTTTACCTTAAATCTTTGTGTGTCTATACGTGGGAAAGCATAAAAAGCCCCTTTAGGCTTGGTACAACTTACACCTTCTATGTTATTGAGGCGTTGATAGACATAATCACGTTGTTTACGCAAACGACCATTTGGAAGCACCAATTCGTTAATGCTTTGATAACCACCCAAAGCCGTTTGTATGCCCAACTGTGCCATCACATTGCTACAAAGACGCATACTCGACAACACATTCAAGCCTTCTATATAAGATTGTGCTTCTTCTTTTTTACCACTCATCACCAACCAACCTGCCCGAAAACCCGCAGCTCGGTAATTTTTTGACAAACCGCCAAAAGTAAGGAACAGCGTATCGTCTGATACCGAAGCCGTAGAGAAATGAGCTACATCATCATACAAAATTTTATCATAAATTTCATCGGAAAATACGATTAATTTATGTCGACAAGCCACCTCCACAAACCTTTGCAATAAGTCCGAAGAATACACCGCACCCGTTGGATTATTCGGGTTGATGATAACAATGCCTTTGGTCTTTGGCGTAATTTTACGTTCTATGTCCTCCAAATCGGGATACCAGTCCGACTGTTCATCACAAATGTAATGTACGGCTTTGCCACCTGCCAAATTTACTGCCGAAGTCCACAAAGGATAGTCTGGCGAAGGCACTAAAATTTCATCTCCCTCATTCAATAGTGCTTGCAAAGACAACAAAATCAGTTCACTTACACCATTACCAATATAAATATCGTCAATCGTTACGTTCCGAATGGCTTTGGATTGGGTGTAGTGCATCACAGCTTTGCGAGCAGCAAACAAGCCTTTCGAGTCGCAGTAGCCTTCTGCATTTCTAATATTGGTAATAATATCTTGCACAATTTCATCTGGTGTGTCAAAACCAAACGGTGCAGGGTTGCCAATATTCAGTTTTGTAATTTTATAGCCTTGCTTTTCCAATAATTGGGCTTGTTCGTAAATCTGCCCTCTGATGTCATAGTGAACATTGTTGAGGTTGTTACTTTTTGTAAACATGGTGGTTTGCGTATCAAAATAGACCTCAAAGGTAGGAGTTTTGTTAAAATATGTGGTGATAGTGGTGCTTGTTTTTCATGTATTTTGGAACACAGACGACACAGATTTTGCGGAATGTCACAGATTTTTTATAAATTAAAATCAAGCCCTTCCAAATTTTGGCAAATTGGAAAGGCTTGTTTTTAATGAAACAACATGATTACCCCCCAATCGTAAAACCATTTGGAATGACAGCCCCCTTTTTCACTACCACAATACCGTCTTTAATTGTATAAAGTGGGTGGTCTTGGTTCGGCAAATGACTACCGCCAATAATACGTACATCATTCCCGATACGGCAGTTTTTGTCAATAATAGCCTTTGAAATATAGCAACGATGCCCAATGCCCATCAATGGCATATTTTTATTAATGGCTTGTTGCATTTCGTCCATAGTTTCAAAACTATCTGCCCCCATGATGTAGGTGTGCGAAATAGTCGTTGCCATACCGATACGGGTACGAATACCCACTACCGAATGTTCTATGCGTGATGCCAAAATGATACAGCCGTCTGCAATCACCGCCTTTTCTAAGGTCGTACCACTTACTTTGGTAGGTGGCAACATTCTGGCTCTGGTATAAATAGCCTTTTCGTTATCAAAGAGATTGAATGGTGGAATATCCTCTGTAATAGCCAAATTTGCTTCATAAAAAGAATAAATATTACCAATGTCTGTCCAATAGCCGTCGAATTGGTAGCTCACCACACTTCTTTTGCCTACGTTTTGCGGAATAATCTCTTTGCCAAAATCCGTAGCTTCTTTCATTTCATTACGCAACAAATCAAACAATAATTGTTTGTTGAAAATGTAGATACCCATAGAAGCCAAATAATTTCGCCCTTCTTTTTGCATTTTTTCGCCTGTATCACTTACCCAGTCTTTGAGTACATCTTTTTTGGGCTTTTCTATGAAAGAACTAATAAAGCCTGAACTATCTACTTTCATAATCCCAAATTCAGGAGCTTCTCTTTCACCCACAGGAATAGTGGCTATAGATATTTCTGCATTTTTCTCTATGTGATTGTTCAACATCAAACGGAAGTCCATTTGATAAAGTTGGTCGCCAGACAAAATGAGTAAATAGTCAAATTTATGGTCTTCTAAATGGTGCAAAATTTGGCGTACTGCATCGGCTGTCCCTTGAAACCATGTAGGGTTGTCAGGGGTCTGTTCGGCAGCTAAAATATCGACAAAAGCCTTGCTAAAAGAACTAAATTGGTAGGTGTTTTTGATGTGTGTGTTTAATGATGCCGAGTTGAACTGTGTAAGTACAAACATTCTTACTACATCAGAATTCATACAGTTTGAAATCGGAATGTCCACTAAGCGGTATTTTCCTGCTATAGGTACGGCAGGTTTTGACCTATCCGCCGTCAAAGGTGATAGACGAGTGCCAGCACCGCCTCCTAAAATCACTGCAAGAGTGGTTTTGCTAATAGTATCCATGAATTGCGTATGGTTAGTGGTTGTTGTATCAACAAATATTTTGGAGAACAACTTACTAAAAAATATTTGTTTAAAACAAATTTTAAGCATAAAAAACTAAAAGCAACAACAAGGCATAATTTTTTGGGTAGTATTTAACAAGTAATGTTATACAAACAAAAAAGGTGTAATCTTCTGAAAAGATTACACCTTTAGCCTTATGGTTTTTTAAGCAACTATTTTTTCAACTCCCTTATTCCTTTAAAACCTTGTTCTACTTCAAAAGCCTGTCCGCCAATCAGCAACTTATAGGTATTTGTAGCATTGTCATATTGTAGCTGTATTTTTTGCTGCATGGGGTTGAGGTTATTTGAAAACAAAGTAATTGTATCGGGGCTAATAAACTCATAATGCGGTTTGTCATACGTATCTGTATGTCTTAACACCAATGTTTTGTAGTCTTTGCCCGTTGTAGTTGTTCCTGCAAAACCTTGTGCCTCACTGTTTTGCTCTACATATTCTATTTTAACTACTTTTTGGTGTGTAGCTACCAAATTGCCTTGGTCGTCTATAGGGTTTGTGAATTGATAAACGCCTACTGCCACCATCAAGAATATCACTGCTGCTGCACCCGCCAATAAATAACGTCTATTTTTTTCGGTGTTAGTGCGTGTAACAAACGGCACTGTATTATTTTCTTCCAACATTTCTGTATGCACTTGTTTCAACTGAGCTTTTAATGCAGCTCTGCTGTTTTTGCGAAGTGCCTCTCTAACCAGCTTTTGGGCTGCTATGGCTTTTTTCGTTTCGGGGTGATTGACGATATACTCCTCAAAAATACTTAGTTCTTCTACGCTAAGGGTTTTGTCAAGGTAATTGTCAATCCATTCTGTTAAGTTATCTTGTGTGAGCATAAGTCGTAAAAATTTAGCTATTTGGAATTTGTAACGACAGCACCAAATAGCTAAATCTTCCGAAAAGTGTTGTTTTATATTCAAATTTTGTAGCTGTGGACTTTAGTCCGTAGTGATTATTGTTCTACGAAATAAAGTCCGTAGCTACAGCAATTCAAATACTTTTGCACTTTACTATCTGGTAATAGTCTTGGTTCTGCCGTTGTAAGTAATCGTAAATGTTTTATCGCAAGTACCACTGCCGAAGTCTAAAATAAACGGTGTATCAAAACCATTTACAGACATAGAAATTATACCTGCTACAGGGAACAGTTGGGTTTGGCAAGTAGTCTTGGAAATCAAAGGCGAAGTAATAGTATTATTGTACGTTCTTCCTTTGCGAGTAGTACCATTGGCAGTGCCTGTGGTGCTATATGTCCAATCTGTCAAACCTTCACGCACCGCAGTTCTTACATGGTTTACGGTTCTTGTTGCCGTTCTGTTGTCTGTAAATGTTACAGTTCTGTTGGCAGCAATGGTCGTAGTACGGTTCGTAAGTGTACCTACAGTACGTTGATTGCGTGTTCCTTCTACTTTATTATCGTTTACAAAGTAATTTTCATGCGTTGTAGTGGTACTAAATGGTAGTGCATTTGGTCTTCCTTCGTTAATTTTGATAAGGATTTTACCTCTACGCATTCTGCCGTCTGCACACTGCACATTTGTTGCACCAAAGTCTATCGTAATCGTTTGGGTAGCAGGGTCAAAAGTTGTAGTAGCCGAACCCAAAAATCTGCCTCCCTCTGTTCTACCACCTTCTTCTACTCTACCGCCTATATTTTCAGACATTACAAAGTCATTTGCCATTGTATTGTCTTCTTCTACCATAGACACATTGTTGTCGTCTTCAGATGCTTCACTGTCAAACAAATCTGAAAGATTATCTCTCTTACAAGCTGTCAAACTTAAACCTAATGCAAATACTACATAAAAGGCTTTTTTCATTAACTTTTCCATGATTCTTCAAAGTTTAATTGTGATGTGTAAATGTATTTTTGTATTTTTTACACTTATTTGATGAATCAAAAAAAAGAAGGTTTAATCACCTCGTAATTTTTTTTTATTTTTTTTAGACCTATAAAATTTCTAAAACCTTATAGGTCTGTGTTTTTAGTCTTCGTATTTATCTAATAATTCTTGTGCTTTTTCTCTTGCCCTCTCCATACACTTACTTTTTTTACTTTTGGCAGTATTACTGTTATTGTAGCCAAGTTTTTCGGCTATTACGTCTAAGGATAAATTATGATAATAAAACAACTCTAACAATTCCCTACATTTTGTATCCAAAAACTGCATTACTTCCGTAAGCATATTTTCGTAAGCAGGTGTGTGTTGGTCTATTTCGGCTTCTTCCCTTACGGGAATGAACTGCTCAAAATCCTTAAATTTATTGAGGGCTTGCTCTGTTTTTCGGAGTTGGTACATCCACATATTCCGACTGACAGAGTAGATAAAAGTTTTCAAAGAACAAGACAACTCAAAATTGGGTTGTTGCAACTTTTCATATACTACTAAAATAGCCTCTTGGTAAATCTCCTGTGCGTCTTCTTCACCTCCGTTATTCTTGCGTATCAAATGATGAATCATTTGGTAATGCGTTTTGTAGAGATATGCCAACGCCTTTTGATTACCTGCACGTAGCTGGGCAATTAGGTAGGGTTCGTTGCTAAAAGAAAGTTCTTTTTTCATTAGTTGATTGCTATATTTCTCTAAAGTAACCAATTCAAACAGTTGCAAACTACATTTTTTACACGATTATTTTAGTTAAATTATGTAAATATGTTGTGGCTTGTAAATAGTAGGTTGGCATTTTGATAATCAAACCTATAAGGTTTTCTATCAATATATTGATTATTGCAACAAAGTTACAAAGGTCATTGTGCCAAAAAAGCCACAATTTTTTCTACCAACACCTCATTTATTTTTCGGTAAGACTCGTGTGTCCAACCTGCTATGTGTGGCGAAAAAATAACATCATGTCGTTTGCTTAGCTGCTCAAAAACACTATTTTGTTCAGGACTTAATTGTTGTAACTTCTCATTTTCCAACACATCAAGACAAGCTCCCAAGACTTTTCCTGTTTGCAAGGCTTGTAGTAGGTCTTTCAAAGGGGCTATTTCTCCTCTTGCAGTATTGATAAAGTAAATATTTTTGCGGAACTGCTGCCAAAAAGCTGTAGTTGTCATGTTTTTGGTTTCGGCGGTAAGGGGCGTATGTAAAGTCAAAATGTCTGTTTCAGCAAAGACAGTTTCCATGCTCACAGATTCCGCATAGTTGTTCTTAAATTCGGGGTGGTACTTGTCGTAGGCTATGACCTTGCAGCCAAATCCGCCCAAAACCTTTGCTACACTACTGCCCATATTGCCATAACCAATAATCCCTACAGTTTTTCCTGCCAATTCTACTCCCCTATTGCCTTCTCTGTTCCAAATTTTTTGGCGTACCTCCGTATCTGCTCGCAACAATTTATTGAACAAAACCAACAACATACCTACGGCGTGTTCGGCTACGGCAGTACGATTGCCTTCGGGAGCATTGAATAACTGCACTTTGTACTTTTCCAATGCCTGCAAATCTATTTGGTCTAAACCTGCCCCTGCACGCCCAATGAACCGCAAACGTGGGGCTTTTTGCAGCAATGCCTCGTTAATAGCCAACTTACTCCGTACAATCAAGCCCTCATAGTTAGGCAATATTGTTGCTATTTCTTGTAAAGTGCTGTTAGGCAAATAGTTGTAATGAAGTTGGTGCTGTGTCAAAAGTTCAAATAAAGAAGGGTGAACCTCGTCTATAATCAAAATATGTGTGTCCATTGTGTTTGAGTTTCGTACTCAAATTTATGAATTATTGTCATTTTTTTGCCCTAAAAACAAAAAAGGCTGGTAAAACCAGCCTTTTTTGTGCATTACTAACTTAAAATCTTTAAAAACATGAAAAAACATGAGTGTACGAAATTGAACACTTTTTTTCGTATTTCCAAATTAAACGGAAAGTATTTAAAAAAAAATGTTAATTTTTGTAAAAAGTAGCCACAATAAGCCATGTATTTCCAATTTTCCTAATTAATTGAAAGTTTTTAATTCGCCACACCACTACGCTGCACCACTACTTTTTGCGATAATTGCTGCCCATCTTGGAGGGTTACGGTCAAAAAATAGATACCTTCGGGCAGGTTGCCTAAAGACAACTCTACAGTTTTTTCGGCTGTAAAATTGAGGTTATTTGTTTGTAAAACGACTGTGCCGATACTATTTCTGACAACTACTTGTTCTATAGGGCTGTTGAGATTTTCTATATTTACGTTCAACAGATTATTGGTAGGGTTGGGATACGCCTTGATACTTGGCGGTATCACACGAAAAACACATAAAGGGAAATTAGGACGGTGAAAAACTTGTATTCTTTCCACAGGGTTGCCTTTGTTACAGCCGTTGTAAGCACGACAAGTTACAGTAAGTTGACTAAGGTTTAATGTAAGCCAATCAGCTGCATGAATAGCAATAGAGTTATTTGCATAATAGTGTCGTGCCGTAAATTGTTATACTTAGTATTCAAGAAGTTCTCTAAAGATGTCATCTTTTCAAAAGATGACATCTTTAGAGAACTTC
>CANGYA010000072.1 GCA_947457925.1 Cytophagales bacterium
AATCAAATGATTAACCCACAGAATAAAGTCTATACTACAATATTTAATTTACCTACAATACAACCTACAATTCCCCATTTTGTCTATAAAAAACTCACGACCTCGTGCATTTACCTTCGCCAAACCGTCTGCGAAAGACATTACCGTATCAAATTCGCCCTGAAAAGCCTGTTTGCCGTTGCTATTCACAAAAATCCATTTGCCATTGCGTTGGGCTGCTGCCAACCCTTCCGAAAAGCCACGCAATTCGTCATACACAAACGGCATAACAACCTTGCCCGTTTTGTCCACGCAGCCATATTTGTCGTCTTTTAGCACAATAGCCAAGCCGTTTTCAAAGTCTTGTAGGTTGCCAAAAGCTGCACTTTTAATCACTTCTACGCCTTGCAGGTTCAAATAACCCGACACCGTATCACGTTTAAAACGTGCCATTCCTTCCTTAAATGCCTGAATTTCAGTGTAAACCGTAGGTACGATTTCCTCACCTTTCGCATTGATATAACCAAACTTGCCCTGAAACTGCACCAAAGCCAAACCACTCCTAAACTCCCCAATCAAACTGTAAATAGGTACTACCGTTTCCGTACCTGTTTGGTCTATTAGCCCCACCAAATTATTCATACGTACTTTGGCTACACCGTTATCAAAAGTTTCTATACTTTGATAGTTTTTAACTTTTGCAATAATTTTTTGATTTTGTGTATTAATTCTGTACCAATGCTTGTGCTGTTTTACTAATGCTGTTCCCGCCTCAAAATCCGTAACTTGTGCGTATTGTGGTGCAATCACAATTTTGCCTGTAATATCCACAAAGCCGTATTGGTTATTTTGTTTTACCCACAAAAAGTTATCACTAAGTTTGCCAATAGCTTGATAATCACTTGGTAATATGATTTTCATGGTACTGTCTATTAAACCTACTTTGCCTTTTTTCGTAATTTGGGCAATGCCTTTGCCAAAATCTCCAATAGCCTCATAGCTTATCGGCAATACAATTTTTCCTAAACTGTCTATTACACCAAATAAATGAACAGCCTTTTTATTGGGCAGTAACACAGTTTGTTCTGCCCGCAAAAATGGATAGTTTTTATTTGTAAAATATTGTAAATCAGCATATTGATTAGGAATAATTACTTCGCCTTTGCGGTTGATGGCCCCAAAAGAAGGTTTCGCAGGTGTCCATACGATTGTAAAACCATTGGCAAAATCACGCATACTTCCGTATTGTGGTTGTTGTATAATCTTACCTTTTTTGTTTAGAATGCCTTGTAATTTTCTGCTGTTGGCACTGCTGTCATATTCTTTGAAAGCATACAAATCATCGACTACATAGGACAATAAACTGTACTCTATTGGCAATACAGATTTTCCTGAAAAATCAAATAATCCTACTTTTTCATTTTTCCTTACAATCAAAGTATGAGCAGGCGTAACCGTAATGTTAGTGTAAAGTAATGGTAAAATTTCCTTACCTTTTTTGTCTATTACACCGTATTTTCCATTTTGGCGTACTACCGCCAAGCCGTTTTTAAAGTGCGTAGCTTCATCATATTGTATTGGAATAGTTACATTTTCTACACTGTCCGCATACCCAAATAAAGTACCTTTTTTGATACGTGCCAAACCTTCTGCGTAGTCGTCTATGTCGTCATAAGGCACAGCCATTTTTGCAAAAATAGGATTGTAAGTAATTGTATCTATGGTACTTAGCTTTTTGCTTATGCTTGTTTTGGTAGCATTTTGAGGTAGTTCCCACGCCTTTATGCTGCTACCCATATCGTCATAGTATTCATTATATAGTAAATAGTCTGCACCTTTGGAAAATCCATTATTACCAATGACATAACGGTTATCGGAAGAAAATTTTACCTTGCGGAAAGGTCTTTGGTCAAAAAACAACGCAACCTGCCTAAACTCTTGTGTTTCATATACCTGTAAACTATTATTCTCCTTTGTACCAAAAATAGCCAAAAGTTTTTCATCTTCGGAAAGTGCAATATTGACCTCACCCCCTAAGCCCCTCTCCATTTGGAGAGGAGGAACTTTGGTAGCTTCGCTATTTAATTTTTTTTCTAAATTTTGTAAAGGTAAAATAACAAGGTGCAATTTGTCTTTTGTGATAGGCTCTTGCGAAGTGCCTACTCCCCCTCTCTCAATGGAGAGGGGGGTGGGGGGTGAGGTTAGAAACCAAATCCGTTCTTGTTGGTCTATCAACAAATTGCTGGCTACGTTTTCAATTTTCACTGCATACTTTACTTGGTAGGGCTTTGCTGTTAAATCTATTTGCCAAAGGCTATCTGATGCAAAAAAATACAATTTGGTTTCATCTGGCGAAAACAATAATTCTTGTTTTTCAACACTCAACTGTGTCGCTATAAAAACAGTTTTTACAGCTATGTAATTGTAAAAAGTAAAATTTTTAATAGTAGTATATTCTTTTTGTCTTTTTGCTAATACATCTGTATCTAAAATTTTTACTATAAAAAACCGTTGCGTATCGAGTACACTGTCTTGTAAAAAAGCTACGTAACGACCTTGTTTACTTTGCGACAAAACTTTGGTGATGTTTTTGTTTTCTGTGTCTAAAGGAACAAAATTATAGTGTTTTGCCCAATGCTCCATTTCTGTGGCGTTTTGGTGTGCATATACATAAATACCTTCGCCATCTTCCAATAAACCTGTGGGTAACATCTTGTATTTCAAGGCTATAATGGCTTTGTCTGCCTTTTTGCCTTCACCTTTTTGGTAATACAATAAGTCCCTAAAAGCATCACTATTACCTCGTACATTGAATTGCGTTACTGCTTGCTGCTTTTTAAGTAAAGGGTCGGCTTTGCCTATAAACAGCTTATTATCAGATAAATAAGCTATTTCATCGTCTTTTGTATCAAAAACTGGTAGGGCATTGTATTTATTGTCTTGAGCAATAAAAGCACCATTAGTAGCTTTAGGTAGTTCAGCAATACTACGTAGGCGTACTTCTTCGCCAACTTCCTGACTATGAGCAAATTGTAGTAATAATGTACTATCTGGACTTACCACTAAATCACTACGAAAAGTTTGAAAAATAAGTGTTTTATTTTCCAAGTCATACAAACGAGTAATAAGGGGTTCTTCAAAAGCAACATATTTTTTTAAGGTCTTAGTTACTAAAAATTTACCATCTTCGCTAATCCAATCAGCAGATTCATGGGCAGGCACAACATCTATCTCTCTAAAAATATTATTTTCTTTTGACCAAGACCAAAAATATAATAAAGTTTCTTTATAGTCTATCGATTTATCACTAAAATTAGCAAAGACCCAACAAGCACTATCACCATACGGCAATAATTTTTCTACGGTAAAAGATAAATGATGATTGACACCACCTAATTCTTTGCCTTTGTAGTCATACAAACGCAAATAGTTGTCTGTTACCATATTTTTAGTGCTATCAACCGTTGCACAATCCAATACAATCACTTTTGGTAAGAAATGAGGCGTACTTGTAAATGTTTTCGAAGATTGTAAAGCCGAAAAATCTGCTATTTGCTCAAGATTTCTGTTTTGTATTGCCATCATTTTATGGTCTTGCCAAACCAAATTTTGACCTGCACACAAGCTAAAAGGCTGCCCTTTTTCTACCATTTCGGTAGTTGTATAAGTGCTATTTTCTTCGCCAAAATTACCCTCCTCGTCTGTTTCTGTAATGGTTTTAGTGGTAGGCACTTTGCTATACAACAAGACATTTTGTAGTAAATTGATGGACATTTTGCCCCACCCCAACCCCTCCCCATTAGGGAGGGGCTTTATAGATGCAACAGTATCATTACTCCCCTCCTTATGGGGAGGGGCAATGGGTGGGGCTATTTTTTTTAATTCATAAACCCTTACAAATGAATACGTTGCAAGGCTATTTTCGGGTGCTTTCTCGTCCACTACCAAATTCTCAACCAAACTATCTACATGAGTTTGTAAGAATTGCTCTTGCTTTTCATTGGTAAATAAATTGATATTTCGCCAACGCAAATAAGTTTTTGTAGTATCTGTTAAGTACGTAGTTAAAGGAACAGCTAACCTATTCGTTATCAGTTTTTTATGTATGTCTAAAAATACAATTTCTTCTTGCGTTTGCAAAATAGCCGTTTGTTTATTTGCCGTAAAGACATGGTTTTGTACTGCCGTTTTATTGCCTTCATTGTCCCAAAAAGTAAGCACTTCATAAGGCAGTCCCGAAGACTTGGGGCTTTCTGTATTATTAATTACCACCTTTCCCACTTTCAACAAAGTCCTTTCTTTGTCAAAACGCAAATGTATCCTTTCTACTTTTTCATTTTTGCGACCATAATTTGTAAAAATATTTACTGTAACATTGGCAGCAGCAGGCAATTTTTGAGAGGTACTACCCTTGTAATTTACAAAAATTTCATAGTTGCCATTAATAGCTTTTTTCAACAAAAACTCCTCTGGTAAATCAGCTTTTGCTATTTTACCTCCCACTTGCGTATTTTCAAAATCATGTGTATAATCTTTGTAAGCTACCTCGCCGTTGGGCTGCACAATCATTAAATCCATGTCATAATTTTCATTGTCCCACTCCAACACAACTCGCAAATCATAAGAAGTAGGGTGCAAAATTCGTTTGTCTAACTTCACTTTTTGCAAAATATCTTCTGTTGTTAAATTCGTAGGTTGGTTAATAATGTGGTTAATTTCATTAATAACAATTCCCTCTATGCCCTCAAAACGGCTATCCCACTCTTTTACCAACACTTCATTGAGTAAACTAAGAGCTTTGACGGGTTCATTATTGGCTGCATACGCCAAACCCAAATCTCTAAACGACTGTGGTTCTTCGTCCCGAATGGCTAATACGTCTTCGTAAGTGGCTATTACTGCCTCCGTTTGTCTGCTTTGTTTCAATACACTTGCCAATAGTCGCAAAACTTCGTGGTTTTCTAACTGCATTTCTGCCAAATTAGACGCAACTAAAACTGCCGTTGCAGTATCTTTTTGGGCTAAAAACCATAAAGCTACATCACTGTAAAAAGATAAATTATTTTTATATTGCTTTTTTAATTGCAAATAATTTTTGTAAAAAATACCATTTAGCCCTAATTTTTCTTCACTTTTCAGTTGTACCAAACTATCTAACTTTCTTAGGTAAAAGGTAGTAGCTACATAAGGTTGTAAACTTACAGTAGCCGTTTCTTCGGGTGTTTTCTTTGCTGTAGGCTGTTTTTGTGGTGTAATTTTGCTTTCAGGTGTTACTTCTTCAGTAGGTACTTCCTCATCTGGTACAGGTTCTGGGGGCATAAAACGTAATGTTTGAATTTTTGGTGGTGCAAGAGGCGAAGTAGATGCTGCACTATCTCCCCAAGGGTCGTCTGCCCAACCATCATCACTTTCTCCAAAACCCATAGCTTTTTCTTCTTCCATTAAATCAGATTCATTTTCTGGTACACGAGAAATAGTTTCATCATCTGGATATTTTGGCAAAAAAGTCGTGTTATACCATTCCTTGTGGGCTATTAATTGCTGAATAGTTTGTTTACTTACGATACGTTTTTGTTCAGTTGTTTTTGTTGTTTTCCACTGAAAATCAGGGTGTTGTGCTAACAAAGCTGCGGGTGGTTGAATATTGTAAGTACGATAATCTTCCAACCTGTCTAAAACCAACAAAGACGTATTTCGGCTTACAATATTGAAAGTGGTGCTCAAGTCCAAAATTTCTTTTTCATGGGTTTTAAACTGCAAATCTAACTCGTTGATTTTCAGGCTTGCCCAAAGATTTTCGGTCATGCCTTGCAGCCTATCTTTGTTGGGCGAATACGTCAAAGCCATGACTTTTGAATGTGTAACGACATTGCCAAAACCAAAGTCCATTTTTAAACTAAACTCTTGGTCATTGGCTTGGTACGGAATTTTTCCTGCCAACACAAAATCTCCGTTAATAGTCGTTGGTTTAGAAGGCGTAAGTACCACATTATCAACAAGTTGCTTTCCCTTTTTATCTAACAAAGAGGCTTTGAGCAACTGAAAAGGTTGTTGCCACAATAATTCTTGTGCCTTTGTGGGGGACATAGCCGTAAGGTTCAGGTACACGCCTCCCGTAGTTTCGGCAAGGAAACGTAAGTAACTATGTTCGGCTATAGCACTGGTATTCAGGGTATAAATTGGCGTTGAGGGGCTGTTAGGCGTGTTGTTGGGTAGTATTATCTCGTGCCTGCCAAAATTACTCACTCCGTCACTAATCAACCAAAATTCTTCTGTATTGTACTGTGTGAGGTCTAAACAAGCCAACTGTGTGCCTCCATCAAAATTTTGTTTGGTCAATAGCTTTTCTACTTCTGAAAAATCTCCATTACTAATTTCGAAAACTTCATTACGTCGAATAGCTGTATTAAAAATAATAATTTGCAAGTCTATATTTTGTATTTTTTGAATATATTTTTTTAATATTTCTATTTCTGTTTTTATAGCTCTATTTTGAGCCGAATTAGAAATATCAAAAAATACGGTTAGTTTTTTGGGCAAAGTCTTGGCTTGTTGCTGAATACTGGGCTGCAAATGCACATAGAAATAACTGTAGTCGGCTTGTATTACACCTCTGCTCATAGCAAAATTGCTGCTGCCGTTTTTGGTGGGAATTGTAAAGCTAAGTGCTTGATTAGGAATAAAATTATTCTTTTCTGTTTCAAAAACACTTTGTTTTACAAGGTCTTTTAACAAACTATTAGGCGTAAATTGGATAGGATTTTCGGCAGCAACTCTCACTAAAAATTTTCGCAGTGGGCTACTGTATTTCAAAGGCAAATGGTACTGAAAACCCTGCGGTGTCAAATCCAAAATTTCTTTGTAAGCCACTACAATACGTTTGTAACTTTTAGGATTAATCGGATATATTCTTGCACGAAAAGCATTCCCTTTTGTATATTCTAAGAGTGCAGGGTCTATGCCACGCCGTACAATGTCCTCAAAAATCTTGCGACCTTTGTTTTTTTCGACTACTACGCCTTCTCGCAAATGCCCGTCTATTTCCATAGCAAAACGGCTAATATTTTGCCCTTCTGCCAAAGGAAAAAACAATTCACCTTCCAAAACTTGGTAGGTGTCATTGTAAAAAGTCATTTCCATCGTGGTTTGGGCAATGTTGGCGGTTACTTCTACTTGTATTTGCAGTTTGTCTATTTGCAAAGTAGGCACTTTTCCGCCTGTAGCCACTGCACCATTTTTAATGATTAGGGCGGGCATTTGTTGGGCAAAAATAGGGCTTTGTGAGTATAAAAAGAGTACAAAAAAGCAGCTATAATATATAAACGAAAGCAATATTATTTTTCTAAAGAGCATAAAAGTATATTTATTTAACAAGATACTGAATTATTAGGGATTCCATAAAGAACTTACCAATAATTTAGTTTTTATTTACTCAAGCCACACCGTTTGTAATTATCGCCAAAAAATTCTTACCTTTAAAGATGTGCGTCATTGTCTTCGGCAGGCAGTAGCACTTGCACCCAAGAATACACAAAAAAGTTATCTTGCTCTGCAAAGTATTTATGACGAGTTAATTTTTTAGCCTACTATACCAGAGAGTTTTGTTGAAATAAAACATTAAAATGTTAGACAATGCTAAACATTTTGTACCTTGTAGAGTTTTAAAAGTGTCTGACATACTTTAACTCTCAAATATCTCCTTTTATATTTCATTAGTCTTTGCCTTTATTTTTTTATGAGCATGATGGATTTATTCAACACTACCACCTTTAAGTGTAGTGAATTGATTACAAAGCACTATAGCACCTCTTTTTCTTTGGGTATTCGTACTTTGGATAAGAGTCTGCACCGACCTATTTACGCTATCTACGGTTTTGTGCGTTATGCAGACGAAATAGTTGATACTTTCCATGATTTTGACAAAAAACAATTATTGGCAGACTTCAAAAAAGATACTTACAAAGCTATTAAAGATAAAATCAGCCTCAACCCTGTGCTACATTCTTTTCAGTGGGTTGTTAATACGTTTCAGCTTGATTATGAGTTAATTGATGCGTTTTTATACAGTATGGAAATGGATTTGTATGAAACGAATTACGATAAAGATAAGTACGACCAATACATTTATGGCTCGGCAGAAGTGGTGGGTTTGATGTGCCTGAAGGTGTTTTGCGAAGGCGACGAAACCGAATACCAACGCCTCAAAGAACCTGCAAGAAAACTGGGGGCTGCCTTCCAAAAAGTAAATTTTTTGAGAGATATGGGCAGTGATTATTCAGACAGAGGCAGGGTGTATTTTCCGCATATAGACTTCACGAACTTTAACCAAATTCAAAAGAAGTTAATAGAAGACGACATACAAAAAGATTTTGACGAGGCATACCAAGGCATTTTGCAGCTACCCAAAACAGCCCAATTAGGCGTTTATTTAGCGTATGCGTACTACCTCAAACTGTTTACCCGTATTAAACGAACAAGCACAGAAAAAGTGTTGTCGCAACGTATTCGGATACCCGATAATAGCAAATTGTCTATTTTGATACAAAGCTACTTTAAGCATAAATTGAACTACTTGTAGGCTAAAATGTCTGATACCTCAAAGCCGTCAGACATTTTTTCAGGGCATATTTTTTAGGTTTTGGAAGAAGTCTAATAATTTTTGAGCAACTTTTTTGGCAATACCAAAAACTAAGCATAGTTTAGCTACCTCAATTATTATCTTAAAATTCTAAGTGCATGTTTAGCCAATTATTAAACTTTTTTGACAAAAGAAACATTACCTACCTCTTAGCAGATAATGGTGTTACGGCGGCGTTGGTGAATGTAAAAGCAACGAATATAGACTTTCGCCTGATTAGCGAAGTGGACATCGTGCAAAACCGTATTATGTTTTTCTCTATTTTCCCTTATCAACTTCCGCAAGAAAGCTACCCCGAAGTAACAGAGTTCATCACGGCGGTCAATGCGGGTCGTTTCTTGGGTAACTTCGAGCTGTACTACGGCAACGGAGAACTTCGTTACAAAACAAGTTTGGATTATACAGACGGAGAAGTGTCTGAAGCCATGATAGAGAAACTTTTTAATGTGCCTATCACAATGCTAGATATTTTTGCACCATTTATAGACAAAGTTGCAAAGAAAGAAATTACGCCTTTAGATGCCTACACAGAGAGTACGCAGAACCAACAGGCACAACAGCAACCCGCACAATAAGGAAACGTAATTGCATCAAAAAAATAGACATAGAACTAACATTTTCTGAAAATGTTAGTTCTATGTATTTAAGTGGTAAAGAATAATTATTAATGAGTAAATTTTTAATTAAAAATTATTTTAAATAATTGATTATCAAGTTATTGATAATTTTTTTAATGTAAAAATCATGAACAAAATAGACGAATTTAATGCCTACAGGTCAAAAATGAACCAAGAAATTTTGGGTTCAGACAATTTGGTCATCAAGAGGTTTTTCAATTTAGACACTAACACCTACGCAGAAGGTAAATTAGACGTAAAAACCAAAGAACTTATCGGCTTGTCATGCTCTATGGTCTTGCGTTGTGATGACTGCATCAAATACCATGTAGGCAAATGCGTAGAGGTAGGTTTGAGTAGAGAGGAAATTCACGAGGCATTTTCCATAGCCTTAGTCATTGGCGGTAGTATCGTGATACCCCACTTGCGTAGGGCTTGGGAATATTTGGAGGAACACTATCAATAATTATTTTTAGAAATAACATTTCTTAAAGAAATAGAGTTTATGAATAATTTTTTGCTATAGCCCCACCCAACCCTGCGAAACGTCGCACCGCCCACAGGGAGGGCTAAAAAGGAGTTATTCATAAACTCTAATGTTATTTCTAAAAATTTTAGGGCTATTGTAACAAATTTATTATCTCCCTCACAATATCTGCTGCTGCTTGTGGTTTGCCAAAAGGTTGAATGTTTTTGGTCAATACGGCTTGCATTTTTTCGTCTGCTAACAGTGCCAAAGCCGTACCTACTAAGGCTTGTTGGGCTGCTTGGTCTTTTACCAATAAGGCAGCTTGGGCATTCACCAAAACTTCTGCGTTTTTGGTTTGGTGGTCTTCGGCTGCGTGTGGATACGGCACAAAAATCGTAGGCTTTTGGGCAAGGGCTATTTCCGAAATGGCTAATGCCCCTGCTCTTGACACCACACAGTCGGCGGCGGCGTAGGCGTAGTGCATTTCATAAATAAATTCTCTTACGACCAAATTGGGGTGTGTAGCCAAGCCTTTGGTTTGCAGTTCCGCCTGAATACGTGCAAAATCTGTTTTACCTGTCTGCCAAAGTAACTGAATATCAGCATCTAAGAAAGCATTGATGCCTTGCAAAATACTTTCGTTAATAGATTTTGCTCCTAAACTACCACCAACAATGAGTAGAGTTTTTTTGGAAGAAGACAAGTTAAAAAACTGCTGTGCTTGTTCTTTCAAGTGATGACTATTTAGTAAATCTTGGCGAACAGGGTTGCCACAAAATACAATTTTTTCGGCAGGAAAATAGCTACTCATGTTTGGGTACGCCGTACAAATTTTATTGACAAACTTAGCAAGTAGCTTGTTAGTTACGCCTGCATACGAGTTTTGTTCTTGTATCAATGTCGGAATACCTTGTAAAACAGCCATTTGCATGACTGCTCCACTTGCAAAACCACCTACACCAATACACACATCTGGGCGAAACTCTCTAATAATTTGGTAGGCTTTCCACAAACTCACGACCAACCGAAACGGAAATTTGAGGTTTTCGGCAGACAAACTGCGTTGAAAACCACGAATAGGCAAGCCCACAATCTTGAAACCTGCTTTGGGTACTTTTTCCATTTCCATTTTGCCTGTAGCTCCTACAAAAAGTATTTCGGCATCAGGAAATTTTTGTTGTAAAGTTTGGGCTATAGCAATGGCAGGATAAATATGTCCGCCTGTGCCACCACCACTAATCATGAATTTAGGCATAGTATTAAATTGTTTGACCTCACCCCCAGCCCCCTCTCCATTTGGAGAGGGGAGTTTTTTGACCTCAACCCCCACCTTCCAACTCAGTTGCTATCCATTTGGAGAGGGGAGTTTTTTGACCTCAACCTCCACCTCCAACTCAGTTGCTATCCATTTGGAGAGGGGAATAGCCCTTGGGATAACAACACTCTCCCCCTCTCCATTTGGAGAGGGGGCTGGGGGGTGAGGTTTTTCTATTTCACTGCCAACTCCAATGCTTTCCGCAAGGCTGCTAATTTGTTGTTTACTTCTTGTAACTCACTTTGCAAATTGGATTTTGCCACTACGCCTGCTCCTGCCTGAAAATACAAAGTATTGCTTTTGCTCAAAAAGGAACGTATCATAATGGCGTGGTTAAAACTACCATCAAAACCCAAAAAGCCAATAGCACCGCCGTAGTAACTTCTGTGTGTTACTTCGTATTGGTCTATCAACTGCATTGCCTTGTACTTAGGAGCCCCCGAAAGTGTCCCCGCAGGAAACGTATCTGCCACCATGCGAATTGTAGAACTATTGCTGGCAATGTGTGCCGTAACCTTAGAAACTAAGTGAATGACATGAGAATAATATTGTACTTCTTTGAATGTTTCAACTTTTACTTTTTCACCATGTCGGCTCAAATCATTGCGGGCAAGGTCGACTAACATGACGTGTTCGGCACTTTCTTTCTCGTCATTCAACAATTTTTCGGCTAAGGCAGCATCATCTTTATCATTGCCTGTACGCCTGAAAGTCCCTGCAATAGGGTGTATTTCGGCTTGTTGGTTTTTTACTACGATTTGTGCCTCTGGCGAAGAACCAAAGATTTTGAATTTACCAAAATCAAAATAAAACAAGTACGGAGAAGGATTGATAGACCGTAAAGCCCTATACACATTGAACTCATCTCCTTGAAACTTCCGTTCAAAACGGCGAGAAAGTACGATTTGAAAAACATCGCCTTTGAAACAATGGTCTTGTCCTTTTGCCAAAATACCCAAAAATTCTTCGTCTGTGGCATTAGATTTTTCGGTGTTATTCAAAGAAAAATGGTAGGCAGCAAAGTTTTTGGTTTGTATCAAAGTAACTAATTTTTCTAAACCCTCATCACCTTTATCACTTTGATTATCAAAGATATAGAGTTCATCTTTAAAATGGTCTATAACAATCACATAACGGAACACTTGGTAGTAAATAGCTGGAATTTCGTTGTCGCCATTGCCTTTTTCCCTCAATTTTATTTGCTCAAAATATTGTACGGCATCATACGTACAATAACCAAACAAGCCATTAGTTACAAAAGGTAGTTGGTGCTGTTGGTACATCTCAAAAGATTGAGAGAAATTTTCCCATGCTGCCAATACTGCTGCGGGGCTGTTTGTAGTGTGTGTAGTGGCTGCCGTATCAGGAAATTGTTGGGTATAAGTCAAATCTTGTGCTTGAAAATACGCAACCGGTTGGCAACAGATATAAGAAAAACGGTTGTGTTTGGCGTGGTAATCACTGCTTTCCAACAAAATACTATTCGCAAATTTATCTCTGATTTTGAGGTAAATACTTACAGGCGTAAATGTATCTGCTAATAGCTGTTGGTAATTTTGATGTAAAACTATTTTTTTCATGTAATAAAGCAACTATTAAGTCAATGTGTAAACAAAAATAAAAAATACTTTTTAAGTTCCTATAAAACTTAGAAAGTATCTTAATACCTACACAAGGATAACTCCACAAGGGCTTTTTAGCCCTTGTGGAGTTTAAAAGTAATTCAGGCTAAACAATCTATTTTAACTCCAAAACCAACACTGTCATTGCAGGTACTTTGATAGTCTGCAAGTTACTTATGGTTTCATCTGTAACTATGTTTTTGGCTTGGGTAAATTTGTTGGTTACTTCTTCAAAACGGCTCATGTCCAAGTCCCTGTCTTTATTACCGTTATTGGCAATGACCAACACCGTTTTTTCGTTATTGTAACGGGCATAGACATACGTATCATTTTCGGGTACAAAATGCACTAATTTGCCTGTGTGTAACACCGAATTTTGTTTGCGGTAGTTAAAAATCTTTTTGGTATAGTTAAAAACATCATTTTGTTTTTCATCACGACCTGTAGCCCTAAACCAACTATTACTATCCTCTTTCCAACCACCCAAAAAGTCTTGGCGGACATTTGGGTGGTAGTCTGCCGAACCACTCAACGCCAACTCTGTGCCATAATAAAACTGAGGAATACCTCGCAACGTAGCCAAGAATGCAATAGCCATTTTTTGCTTGCGTACATCTTCGCCTACGGTTGTAAAGAACCTTGAAACATCATGATTGTCCAAGAAAATCACGTTATTATATGCCATTGGGTTTACAAAATCTTCGGCTAAGGTATAGTACAACCTCGCAAGCCCAGAATCCCAACCTGTGCCTTCTTGCAAAGACTTCGTAATGGCATCTTGAATAGGAAAATCTGTGATAGACGGTAAGGCACTTTCGTAACCGTCCCAATTTTTGCTGCCTGCCTGCCAATAACCGCCAATCGTAGAGGAATTATGTATCCAAACTTCGCCTACAATGTTAAATTGTGGATATTCAGTCATGATAGCCTTTGCCCAGTTGGTCATAAAAGTTTTGTCGGGATATGGGTACGTATCCATACGAATACCGTCTATGCCACTGTATTCTACCCACCAAATACTGTTTTGGATTAAATACGCAGCCAAATGGCGGTTTTGTTGGTTCAAATCTGCCATGTGAACATCAAACCAGCCGTCTGTCATCAAAAACAAGTCTTTTTTAGATACATAAGGGTCTGATACGGTAGAAAGCCTAAAATTTGACCTTGTATATTTTTTATGTTGGTGTATCCAATCAGACATTGGTAAATCTTTGATAAACCAGTGGTTTGTACCCACATGATTTGCCACCATGTCCATAATAATTTTTAGCCCTTGTTCGTGAGCTTTGTCTATGAGTTTGAGATACGCCTCATTGCCCCCAAATCTTTTATCTACTTTGTACAAATCTGTCATGGCGTATCCATGATACGAGTAGCCGTCCATGTCATTTTCCAACACAGGATTTATCCAAATAGAAGTCATGCCTAATTCTTTGATATAATCCAAATGTTCTTCTATGCCTTTGAGGTCGCCACCATGTCGAGCATCTCCATTTTTGCGGTTTACGCCTAATGTATCTTTCATGCCCGAAACATCATTGCTGTAGTCGCCATTGGCAAAACGGTCAGGCATCAACAAGTACATCGCATCTGCGTTAGTAAAACCTTGTATGCGATTTTTTGCAACACTTTTGGCTTTTAATTCGTAGTTGTGTGTGTAGGTGTTTTTTCCGTTGGTAAATTTAATAGGCATTGTACCTGTTTTAGCTGTTGGGCTAATGTGTAGGTACAAAAACAGATAATTAGGATTTTCTACGGCTACTTTTTCTTTCAAAGTTACGCCTTCATACTGAATACTCACCTCACTTTTTGCAATGTCTTTGCCATGTACCAAAATTTGTAGTTCAGGGTTTTTCATGCCTACCCACCAAAAAGCAGGTTCAATATGTTGGATAGTTAAGGCTGTTTTGTTGTTTTGTTGGGCGTAAGAGAGCCACGACCACAACAAAAGGAAAATAGAGCAATGGATTTTTTTCATGGAATTGAATGTGTGTTTAAAATTACTCGATAGCTATGCTTTTGCATAAAACTAAATATTATAGCATTAAATCAAAAAAATAAAGTGTATTTTTTTATCTTACATTGAAAATTGCATACTACTAAGATTGTCAAGGTCTTCTAACATTGCCAACGTATTTAACACTATAAACTTGTTTTATCACATGAAATATTTTCGTCACTTTTTTACGCTACTTATTTTTTCTTTGGGTACACAAACAAGTTGGTCACAGGGCTGTAGTGATGCAGGTTTTTGCACTATGGGAGCTATGAAACCCGACCAAAAATATGCTAAAAACCAACAGTTTAAACTACGTTCTATTGAATTAGGGGGCTACTATGGACGTACTCAATTCCAAAACGATATTTATGCAAGTATTTTGGATATTAACGTGGGTATTTCAGAAAAAAACACCCTACAATTTAAAATCCCTTATCAATTTGTGCATGGTCGTTTAGCAGATACGCAAGGCTTTGGCGACATTTCTGTTAGTTATACCCGCAATGTACTCAAAACAGAAAAATACCAACTGAATGCTACCATAGGCTTTAAAATTCCGACTAATAATAGTGATAAAACTTCGGCAGCAGGTTTGCCTTTGCCCATGTATTACCAAACAAGTTTGGGAACTTACGACATTGTAGCTGGGGCTTCTTTGATTACAAAAAAATGGTTGTTTGGCGTTGGTTATCAACAAGTTATAGTGAATAATAACAACAATCAATTTTTGTGGGGGGCTTGGGCAAATTCAGACAAAAAAGCCATAGCAGACCAATACCCTCGTTCAAGAGGCGAAGAAAGAGGTACAGATATTATGCTCCGAATTGAACGAAATTTTCGTTTTTCTAATTTTAACTTTAACGTAGGGCTATTGCCTATTTATCGTCTTAATCAAGACAGTTTTATAGGGGCTAACGGCAACCGTATCAAAATTGTAGGTTCTGATGGTTTTGCGTTTTCTGCCCTTGTAGGTGGGGGCTATAATTTTTCGGTAAATACAGGCGTAAAAATAATGGCAGGTTACAAAATTTTGGACGGCTACAGCCGAAATGCCACCGAAAACAAAGGTGGAAATGCAGATGGATTGTCAAGAGATATGGTATTGACAATAGGCTACGAAATACGATTTTAATTAATGTAAGTTAAGAGTAACTAATTAATTGATAATATTGTACCACAGACTTTAGTATGTGAGTCTTTGATTATCAAGAGATTACAGAATAAAGTCTGTGATACATTTATTTTTTCCAATTACTTAACTTGCATAAATCTATTGTACTCTTTATACAAGGTCTATAATATAATTTTTTAAATAAAAAACACAATAATTATCTTGATTATATATACAAAAAATTAAAGTAACTAAAATTGACCTTGCACCCTAAAGGGTACGGTACATTTTATACTACGCAACTCACATTAAAATAATGAAAAAATCTACGATTACGCCCAATGTTCACACCTTGTCGCATTTTTATATTCCACAACTGCAACGGTATCGGAACATACATATTTATTTGCCCCCCAACTATGCTCAAAATGGACAACGCTATCCTGTAATTTATATGCAAGACGGACAAAATTTGTTCAATGCTGCCACAGCTTTTGCAAGAGAATGGAAAATAGATAAAACCCTGAATCAGTTGTACCAAAAGAAAAAAACACCTTCTATTATTGTAGGCATAGAAAATGGTGGGCAGCACCGCCAAGACGAATACGCACCGTTTCAGCGTGGTAAAATGGGCGGAGGCAATGCCGATAACTACCTACATTTTATTACAACAACCCTTAAACCATACATAGACCACCACTATAACACCTTGATTAACAGGGAGAATACAGGAATTGTGGGTAGTTCTATGGGTGGTTTGTTAAGTTTTTATGCAGGGCTGCGTTTTCCACATTATTTTGGTAAAATAGGCGTGTTGTCGCCTTCGTTGTGGTACAATCCGCAGGTATATGAAATGGCTAAACAGCCTACGCAGTGGGTTTCGCAGTGGTACGTATCGGGTAGTAAGACTGAAAGTAAGTACATGGCAAGTTCATTGGAAGGTGTGTATTGGGCTTTAAAAACCGCAGGACATCATGATTGGGCGTTGCAAGTGGCTGTCAGAGATAGAGGCAGGCATAACGAATTTTTTTGGGGCAATGAATTTAAAAAAATGTATCAATGGTGGTTTACTTAAAAATTTTTTCATCTCAAAGCCTACTAAAACTAACAGTTCTTTGAGAAGTATTAGTTTTAGTAGGCTTTGAGTAATATTTTAGTCAAATTGTTGTGGTGTTTTATTGCGATTCCGACAACTCCAACCACCGCATACTTTTCTCGTCTATAGCACTCGTAATTTCCTCAATCCGTTTGCTCCACCCAAAAAGTTCCTCATGGTTGCTGCTGCCACTGTTCATTTTGTCTATCAAGCCTTGTTTTTCGGCTTCTAATTGTTCTATTTCCGTAGGTAGTTTTTCGTACTCTTGCTTTTCTTTGAAAGATAGTTTTTTCTTTGCTGTATTCGCCGTAGCTGCCGTACTTGTAGTATTGTTGGTAGGCGTTGGCGTATTTTTCTCTGTTTTTGCGGGTTTGCTGGCGGTTTCCGTAGGTTGCGAAGCCACCCAATCTCTATAATCCGTATAGTTACCCGCAAAATCACGTATGAAACCATTACCCTCAAACACAAACAAATGTTCTACTAGCCTGTCCATAAAATAACGGTCATGCGACACCAAAATCAGCACACCACCAAAACTATCTAAATAATCTTCCAAAATATTCAAAGTCTGAATATCCAAATCATTCGTAGGCTCATCGAGGATTAAAAAGTTAGGATTTTTCATCAACACCGTTAGCAACTGCAAACGCCGTCTTTCGCCCCCACTTAGGTTTTCTACCACACTGTACTGCGTTTTGGGCGGAAACTGAAACAAAGTCAAGAGTTGCGAAGCCGTTATCACTTCGTTGTTTGCCGTTGTGATGACCTCCGCAATGTCTTTAATGACCTCAATCACTCGTTTATCATTCGGCAAACTCAAAGAATGTTGCGTATAATAGCCGATTTGTGTGTTGTCGCCCTTCGAAATATGCCCTTTGTCGGGTGTCAATACGCCTGTGAGCAAGTTCAAAAACGTAGTTTTACCCACTCCATTTTTACCTATAATGCCTATTCTATCTCTTTGCTTAAAAAAATACTCAAAATCATTCACAATCGGCAGTTCTCCCAAAGACTTACTGATATTGTGCAATTCTATAATTTTTTTGCCCATGCGGTAGTTGCCCGTAGAAATGGTAATTTTGTTGTCCGCCATTTTTTGCATAGCCTTGTCCTTAATGTCCTCAAAAGCCTCTACCCTGTACTTTGCTTTTGTGCCTCTGGCTTTGGGCTGTTTCTTTATCCATTCATATTCTTTTCGCATCAAATTGCGGGCTTTGTCTATCTCCGTTTGTTGGTTTTCTGTTCTTTCCTGTTTCTTTTCCAAGAAATGGGCGTAATTTCCCACATATTTATACAATTTTCCGTTATCTATTTCTACTACCACATTCGTAACACTGTCCAAAAAATAACGGTCGTGTGTAACCATCAACACCGTTTGGTTAGCTGTAGCCAAATATTTTTCTAACCACTCAATCGTATCTAAATCCAAATGGTTGGTCGGTTCGTCCAAAATCATAAAATCTGGCGGATTCAACAGCAGTTTCGCCAAAGCTACCCTTTTGCGTTGTCCACCCGATAATTCGCCAACTTTCTGTTCTGTATTCTGAATACCTAATTTGCCTAAAATCTGTTTCAAATTATTTTCAATATCCCAAGCCTGTAAGTTGTCCAACTTTTCAATAATCTTAGTTAGTTTGTCTGTAGAGAAATTGGGTTGTAGCAAAGCCAATTCGTATTCGTGTACCGCCTGAATAGCCTCATTGGGGCTGTCAAACATAGCTTGCCAAATGGTCAGGTGGTTTTTAAAAGCTGGTTCTTGTGGCAAATAGCCCATAGAAATTCCCTTGCGAATAGACACTACGCCATTTTCTGCCACTTCTTCGCCTGCCACTATCCGCAACAAGGTACTTTTGCCACAACCGTTGATACCTACCAACGCCACTTTTTCGCCTTGACTAATGCCCAGCGTAAGTTGGTCAAACAGCACCCTTTCATTAAAGGATTTTCTAATATTATCTACTGAAAGAATATTCATATTTAAAGTTTTTTTAATAGTTTAGATACTAATTTCTGTAGCTACGGACTTCAGTCTAATGCTATTAAGCTAAGAAAATCAAATCAACCCCGTAGGGGTGTAATATTTATAGTAAAAATGACACCAACTATGTTAAACCCCGTAGGGGTGGTACATTTCACTCCTACGGAGTTTTGACGGAGTAAGTATGTGGTTAGCTATAAATATTACAGTCCTACGGACTTAAAATAAATAATATTAATTTGATAATCAATTAGTTGTAATTTTTTTATCATTTTAGCTTAGTAGCATTGGACTTCAGTCCGTAGTGCTAATTTGACTACGGACTGAAGTCCGTAGCTACAGAATATATGTTTTGAATAGAGGTTTACTTGTGAATTTATTGTCCTTTGAACAAATCATCACTAAGAGCAGGGTTAATTTCCCAAACTGCCTGCATTTCCAATGAACCCATTGGTGTTTCTGCCTTCCACAAATGCGGAAGTTTCAAGCCTCCTACTTCTTTGTAGTCGCCATATTCTACGGCATTTCCGCCTATGATTTCTTTGACTTTCAAGCCTGTAGCTTTGCTGTAATACTGCTTAATTTGTGCTTCGCCACTTTTTATCAGGACTTCGTAGGCTTCTTCATTGCCCACTTTTACCAAATTACTCACTTTAAGTTCGTAATTTTGCTCCATAAAAGCCATTTCTGGAATAGGCGAAGCCAAAATTTTCATGGTTTCTACACTTACCCCTTCCAACACTTTGTTGCCCATTGGCGAATTTACATACGCCTTTTGTCCATCAAAAATTTGTTTCATTTCGCCCATTGGCGTTTGTTGGGTAGAGGCAGACTTGTTAGGGGCTTTTTTGCTCAAAACATTCGTAATTTCTAAGTCCATGCCCATTGCATTCATTTTGCCTTTGGCAGTGGCACGTATCGTTTTTACAGTAGCTATTTTGTCCTTGCCACCAATCGCATTGAGGTACTTCGTAATTACTTCTTTGGCAGGAATGTTCAAGGCTGCTGCGTCTATTTTGGCTTTTTTGTTGCCGTAAATGTCATACTCCGTTACTTCGCCAAAAACTGCTAATTTCGGGGCTATAGTTTGGGCATCTCCCACCACTATAATATGAGAATTTTTAGGTTGCACATACTTTTGAGCCATAGCTTGCACATCTGCTGGTGTTACAGCCTCAATTTTTTGTAAATAATTGGCGTAAAAGTCTTTAGTCAAATTAAAACGTGCCGTATTGATAGCAAAATTTGCAATAGTTTGTGGTTCTTCCAAAGAACGGACAAAATCCCCTGCCATTACCGCCTTCGTTCTACGCAATTCGTCTGCACTCACTTGTTCATCTCTAATACGGTTCAATTCTTTCATAAATTCCACTACGACACTATCCGTAACGCCTGTACGCACACTTGCAGAGGCAGTAAAAGCCCCCACAACTTCGTCATTACTAAGACGTGAATACGCACCATACGTATAACCTTTGTCCTCTCTCAAATTTTGGTACAATCTTGCTCCAGCACCGCCCAAGAGTTGGTTCATTAGACGTGCTTTTACTAAATCTTGGCTATTAGGCTGTAAATCAACTACATGGGTAATAGCTACGTTACTTTGTACCGCACCCGACTTGTCGCATAGTGCCACCAATGGGGCAGGTGGCAGCGTAGGCAACTGAAACTGTTGTTTTTTCACTTCACCTTTTTCCCACTTAGCAAAATACTGTTCTACTAATTTTTTAGCATCTTTCAACGTGATGTCGCCCAAAATAGCCATATATGCTATGTTTGGTCTAAAAAATTGCTTGTGATAACTTTTTACTAAATCTACACTAATTTTTTGCACATTTTCCTCTGTCATCACTTCGCCGTAAGGGTGAGTTTTACCATATCTCACTGCATTTTGTACGTTGCGGGCTATGGCGTTGGGGTCATTGGCAGAGGCTTTTAAGCCCGACAAGGCTTCTTTTTTCAATTTTTCCAACTGTTCGGCAGGGAACGTAGGATTTAACAAGACATCAGACAGTAAATCCATGATTTTGTCTTTGTGTTTGCTCAAACCGAAGGCATAAGCAGAAGTGCCTGTAGTAAACAAACTTGCCCCAATAAAATCTATTTCTTTATCCAACTGTTCTTTGTTGCGTTTCGTTGTGCCTCTCAATAGCATTTGCCCTGCCATATCCACATAACCTACAGCATCATTTTCTAAAATTTGCCCTCCGTCCAAGACTATAGACACCGCTATTTGTGGCAACTTATGATTTTCTACCACATACACCCGCAAACCGTTGGGCAGTGTGAAACTTTGCGACTCTTTGAGTTGAATTTTTGGGGCTGGAGCAGCTTGTGGGGCTTTGCTTCTGTCCACATTTTGGGCATAACCTGTCAAAGATGTTACCGCCAAAACACCCGCCAAAATAAGTGCTTTTGTCATGTTTTTATGTGATTTAAGTTTTTGCTAATCAAACCTATAACATTTAAAAATATCGGTTGTGGTAAAAAATGTATGATAAATAACAAATTGACAATGAGTTAGTTATATTGTAAAACCTTCTAAATTTTTACAAAAATGATAACTTGTCCTCATTGTCAAAACAAACATATTAATAAAAATGG
>CANGYA010000073.1 GCA_947457925.1 Cytophagales bacterium
ATACGTAGTCTTCAAGAAGCTCTATAAAGATGACATCTTTCTAAAAGATGTCATCTTTATAGAGCTTCTTGAAGACAATCAAACTTATTTCTTTGAAAAAAATTAGTTTCACTATAAGTTTTTAAAGCACGACCCTAGAAAAGATTACATCTTTAAAATTAATCATTTACACTACTTTTTATCTTATACCAATTATAGATTAGATACAGTCCAAAGATGTCATCTTTTTAAGAGTGTAAAACCTTGTAATTTTACTGTTTTTACAAAAGATGACATCTTTACGCATTGAACTAAATACTACTTATAATTGGTATTATACTTAAAATAGTATTTCAATAAAAAAGCTACAAAGTTTCCTTTGTAGCTTTTTTGTTAGGTTTTTATGGGGGTTTTACGCCTCTTTTCCAAACTTAATTTTTCCGCCTAAATCTATCAATTTTTTGAGTAGTTCAAAATACAAGGCAAAGTATAACAAGACTGTCATTAACCAAATTACGCCAATATTGAACCAATAAGTATCAAAAAACTGCCCGAAAAGATGCTTTTTAGATGCAAAGAAATGACTACGATAGTCCAACGGGTGTGCAGTCAAAAACGGCTTGGCAAAAACAGGGTCTATGAGTTGAATTACTCTATTTTTTTCATAATCTACCGTTACCCTGTCCACAGAATTGGCGTTTTTTACAATATCCTCCAAACTTTCGTTGTGGTAACGTGCCTCCATTTCTGTAACTGACATCTTTTTGCCTTTTTTGCTTTCCATTTCTTCTATTTTGGCATCTTTGTCGTCATTGGCTTTCAGGTACTTCACTTGGTAGTAATCACGTACTTTGCCCAACAATTCTTTTACTTTATTGGCTGCCTCTTCGTTAAATGCCTCCGAAGTCAAGATTTTTTCTAAGTTCAATTTCTTCAATTCAGCAGACATTTCTTTGTTTGCCGTTGCATATATTTGCAGTTCGTTTTTCACTACAGCCAAATTCCCCCTCAACATTTTCAGTACAGAATCTTTTTTCGCACCACCTTCGCTGCGTTTGTACTCCAAACTGTTGTTAATAAGTTCTTCCATTTTCGGAAACCAAAAAGTAGTTTTATAGTTGGCTACACTGCGAGATTCATCTATCTTGAAAAAGTTTTTTTCGTAAGGGTTGCTACGGAATTGCTCTACAATAATCGCCTCATACGCCCAACGGCTTGCCCAAACATCACCCACCAATGGCACAAGTCCCTTAGTCATTACAGAGTTATTCAGTTTGTCAAAGCTGAAAATACCGCCACTTAAAATCATTTGTGGAATCAACAACAAAGGAATCAAGATATAAACCGTAATGGCAGAGTTAAAGGCAGATGAAATATTTAAGCCTAATACATTGGCAAAACACGAAATAGAGAACAGCACCGCCCAATACACCATATTCATACCCTCAATGCCTAAAATAAAGTTACCAATCAGTACAAAGGAAAGAGTTTGTAAAGACGACAAGCCAAAGAGTATAATCAGTTTAGAAGCTAAATAACTTGTACGGCTCAAATTCAAGAAACTTTCACGTTTCAAAATTTTACGGTCTTTGATAATTTCCTCGGCACTCACAGACAAGCCCATGAACAAGGCAATAATAATACAAATCAAAATGTATGCAGGTACGTTGTCATTTTGGCGGAAA
Organism: Cytophagales bacterium; assembly: GCA_947457925.1. Classification (GTDB taxonomy): domain Bacteria; phylum Bacteroidota; class Bacteroidia; order Cytophagales; family Thermoflexibacteraceae; genus JAAFKA01. The sequence goes on from CANGYA010000073.1 coordinate 1,665, forward strand.
ACATATTCGCCCATGCCCAACGCATCTTTGAAACGAATCACTCCCGCCATCAAAGCAGCCAAAAACGGTGCCTCCAATAAGTTAATAGACATATATTGTGTATTACTTACTTTTGACAAGAAGTCCCTAATCGTGAAAATAACGGTTTGACTAATTTTATTCGGAATGAATAAAGTTTTTGGCGGTTTTTCGTTCAAATCAGGGTATCTTTCTATCGTAAAGTTCTGTTTGAAAAACTCTCCCCACTCCACAGGTGTAATCTTACGTTTGTTCGTAAACTCACCGTACTCGTCCACTACCCTTGCCTCTACAATATTAAAGAGTTGTTCGGGGTTTACGTTACCACAAGTTGCACACTGTCCTCTATCACTGCCCACTTGTTTCGTAATCCGTTTGAAGTACATGATAGCCTCCACAGGGTTGCCGTAGAACAACTGATAACCGCCAGTATCCAAAATGACCATTTTGTCAAACATCTTGTAAATGTCTGAAGATGGCTGGTGAATAACGACAAAAATCAATTTACCTTTCAAAGACAATTCCTTGAGCAAGTCTATTACGTTTTCAGAATCTCGTGAAGATAAGCCCGAAGTAGGTTCATCAACAAACAAAACGGCAGGCTCACGAATCAACTCCAACGCAATATTCAGACGTTTACGCTGACCACCTGAAATTTTCTTGTTCAAGACATTGCCTACAACAATATCTTTGATACGGTCTAAGCCTAAACTTGCCAATACATCAATTACTTTTTTGTCAATTTCTTGTTCTGTTAAGTTCTTGAAACACAATTTGGCATTGTAATATAAGTTTTGGTACACCGTCAATTCTTCTATCAATAAGTCATCTTGGGCGATATAACCAATCACCCCCTCAATGTTTTTCTTTTGTTCTTTGTCGTGAATATTAAAGCCATTAATCAATACTTTACCGTTTGACGGTGTTTCTAAACCAGCCAACACGTTGAGCAAAGTAGTTTTACCAGCACCCGAAGCCCCCATGATGCCTATCAACTTGCCCATGTTTTCGGAAATGCTCACGCCACGCAAACCCAACGCACCATTCGTAAACTTGTACTCAATATTGTCTGCATTGAACGAAATATTTGCTAACTGCACATCAGACATGAAACGACCTACCAAGTCGCTGTAGTAAAGAGGTGCACCTTTTGGCGTTTTGATAATACTACCATGCGAAAACAAGACAATGGCGTTTTGTGCAACGACCTTACCGTTCAACACAATTTCGTCCCGACCTGTATAACGAATGAAGTACAAATCCACACTCTTGACGTGCAAGAACAAAATTTCTCCGTCTAACTCACCCGAATCTATGTACTTTTTCTTAGACTCCGCAGGAGGCACTTCGTCATCAAATATCAAAATGTCTTCTGAATCGAGGCTTGGTGCAGAAGAATGTTCTTCTGTAACAAAACTTGTAATTAGTTTTCGTTCTTCTTTCGAAATATTAAAGATTTTCGAAATGGTATCAATAATATCAAGTCTTTGCTTGGAGAAATTGCGGTCTGCTGCCAACATTTCCAACAACTTGAAAATTACGATGACCTTTTGCTTCTGACTCAGCGTAGGGTTGATTTGCTTTTTAGCAATCTTCAAAATTTTCATTGAGTCGCCTACTGCCGTCAATTTTTTCTTGCGAACTTTTCCTTCTCCTTCCTCACCTTCGGCTTTTTCACTTTCGGCTTCTTCACCTTCTTTTTCGTCATCACTTTCGCCAACTCCATACATAGAATACTGGTCATACAATGACAAATACTCTTTCATGGTTTCTTGGTCAAGTTCCTGCAAATAGAAATTTATAACGAAGTTCCGTTCTGCTTCCGAAACACCTTCGTCTTGTTTAGATATAATTGCGAATAATTGCGTAAGGGCTTTGAGTATCTCTTCACTCATAGTTTTGTGGGCTTTTACAAGGATTTAGGCAATAAGTATGCTAAATCTATTTTCTGTAAATGTTTGTAAATTTTTTATCAAAAACAAGTTCAACTCATTTATTTTTTGAAAATTCTATCCAAACAGCATTTAATTGACAACTCTCTAAACTTACAAGTTCTTGCTAAGATTTTGATAGAGGATTTTGTAATAAGTTTTTTATGCAATTTATACCTTGCTTTTCCACAGACTGCCCTACCTTTGCAAAAAAATTACGGACATGAAACAATATTGGTGGAAAATCCTGACAGTAGCCCTATTATTTTACACAGTCGTAGGTGGTTTGCTTTTTGAAGCCCCTCGCCTCCCTATCCTGAACGAAACTATCAGAAACCTGCACTTTCACGTACCTATGTGGTTTGGTATGATGATATTACTCACTGTTTCTGTGGTTAATTCTATTCGTTACTTGCGAAATCCCTTAGAAAAATACGACTACATAGCCGTAGAAAGTGCCAATACAGGCATTGTTTTCGGTATTTTAGGCTTGCTGACAGGGGCAGTGTGGGCAAAATTTACATGGGGCAGTTTTTGGAGTGGCGACCCCAAACAAAATGCTTCGGCTATTGCTATGTTGATTTACTTTGCTTATTTATTATTAAGAAACTCTTTTACAGACCACCAAAAACGTGGGCGTATCAGTGCTGTTTACAATATTTTTGCTTTTGCTACCTACATTCCACTTATTTATATTCTACCTCGTTTGACCAATTCTTTGCACCCTGGTGCAGGAGGTAATCCGGGATTCAACGCATACGACTTAGACTCAAACTTGCGGTTTGTGTTTTACCCTGCGGTCATAGCTTGGTCTTTATTGGGCTGGTGGATAACTTCTTTAAGAGTGAGGTATCGGGTAATCGAGGAGAAAGTATTGAGTAATAATTAACGTAAGTTGCATAGTACCTGTAGAACGGACTTTAGTCCGTTTTTTAATACCAAAAAAAATATTTTATACCCAAAAATCTATTCTTTTTGTGCAAAACATTCTAGAACGGACTAAAGTCCGTTCTACAGTTGGTACTACGCAACTTACGTTAATGAGATGATTGCCAAAAAAATTATCCGACACTGCATAGTTGTCGGATAATTTAAGGATAAATATTGGATTAAGTTAGTTTTACACCTATTACCACTACATCGTCAGTTTGTTTAGTAGTGCCTTTCCACGCCTTAAAGATTTTATCTAACTCTCTGTATTGGTCTTGCACAGGCAAATCATGAATATCAACCAACAAATCTTGGAAGTTTTTGAGCATAAATTTCATTCTGTCATGGCTACCGAGTTGGTCATAGAAACCGTCTGAACTTAGATAAACAAAATCACCTTGTTCGTAGGGGAAAGAAAATGCTTGAAAATTCTTTTTCCTCAATTCTATGTCGCCAATATCATGTCTGTTGCCTTTAATGGGTTGCAAACCTTGTGAATTAATGAAATACATCGTCTGATGCGCCCCCGCAAAAGTTACTGTTTTGCTGCGTGTATTCACCGTACACACAGCAGCCTCTATACCCTCTCTTTCCACAAACTCAAAACCAGCATCACTTACCATTTCAGACAATCGTCTGTCCATTTCACGCAAAATATCGGCAGGGTTGGTAATTTTTTCTTGCATCAAATTTTTCATAATATTGATACTCAACTGTGTAACAAAAGCAGCTTTAATACCCTTGCCTGTGCTGTCGAACACACCCAGTATTTTCTCGTCATTCATTTGTCCTACCCAATAAAAATCGCCACTCACTACTTCGCGTGGTTTGTAATAGACAAAAGACTCTGGAAATACTATTTTTACTTGCGAAGGGGCAGGAATTAAGGCTTCTTGAATATGCCGAGCAAACGTAGTACTATCTTTGGCTTGCTCTGCCAAATGATTGTTTACCATTTTTATTTCAGCCAACTCATCATCTTTCTCTACTGTTTCTCTTAGCTGTTTTTGATAAGTACGAGATTGTTGCCATACCAATAACACCAACAAAATAACTAATAACACTACCCCTACATAGGCTTTCCACCTGAAGTTGTCTAATTCATGTTGGGTTGCTTTCACTTTTTCAAAAGAAATTTCAGCTTCTTTTTCTGCGTCCATAATCTTTTGAGCAGCCTCACCTGGTACTTCTAAGAGTACATCTGTAACGTCTGTACCTAAATGTTTTTTGATGAAAAAATTAGTAAGTTGTTTGTATTTATCTTCATGAAAAAACTCATCAAAGGCTTCTATCCAATCACTACTTTCTGGGAGGATAAAGGCAAAATTAGACCTTTTGATTTCAAAATACTTTTGTCTGTTAATTTCTTTGCCTTGTTTCACAGCCAAATAATAGTCGATAAGAGAGATATAGCCAAATCTGCCTTTTTCGGCTACAATTTTATCTACTATTTCCGTTTCGGTTTTTACATATTCGTATTGATTATCCGGGAAATAGGCTTTTTTGATACGGTTCATGCTTAACTCTACCGTAGAGTTTTGAATCGTTACAGGAACATGATGACGCAAGCTACTTCTCAAACTTACCTTATCTGTGACCACAGGCATATCTTTGCTCGACACCAATACCTCTATATCTGGCATAAAAACAGAAGTAGTTTGTATCTTTTTGATGTCTATTTCATTCAAAGGTACAGAAGGCAAGCCCCAAACTCCATGTTCGGATTTTGTAATTTCTTCATACAATTTATGAAAATCGTCAAATTTTATCCATTCTACCTTTAGTTTCACACCTTTTTCTTTTTGCAAAAAGGTCATAAACTCATTCACAATATCGTACTCGATGCCCGTCATCTTCCCTCTTTCATTAACATAGACAAAGGGCTTACGGTCATAGTGTAAAATATAGATTTTACCCACCTTTTTCTCTTGTACGGTTTCCCAAGAATCCCCCTTATAGCTTTGTGCATAAGACAGAGTTCCCAAGAGAAGGAGTAATGAAATGGCAAGTAAATTTCTTAGTATCATATTTTTGAGATGTAAAAAGCCTTGAATTATAGAAAGTTTTTTGCTGTTTTCCAAATAAAATTTAAACGAATGTAAAATGCAAGAATTTTAAGGATTTGTTTTGTGTATCTTTGCCTTATTGGTCAATCAAATCAAAAGAATAAGTATGAAAAAAATTACGATTGTATTACTAATGAGTGTTTTACTCAATCAGGCGTGTGATTCGGTGCAAGACGAAGCACTGCGGTTCTTTTTGCGAGGAAATGGGCATTTACAAGAGTATAAATACGAAGATGCTATTCGTTTTTACAACGAAGCCCTCAAAAAGGACAGTACCTTTGCAAAAGTATATGTAAATAGAGGCGTGGCTTATGAAAGAATGAAACAGTACCAAGCAGCCATTACAGACTATACCAAAGCCTTGCAGTTAGATGCAAATTTGACAGATGCCTACTACAACCGTTCAAATATATGGTTTGAACTCAAAAAATATGACAATGCTTTAGCAGATATTAATAAGACATTGGAAACGTACCAAGATAGTTCGCAGGTGTATGTGAGCAGAGGCACAATTTTGCACAAATTAGGCAAAGTGGACGAGGCTCTCAAAGACTTTGAAAAGGCACAGGCACTCAAAAACACAAATGTCGATGCGTACATCAATAGAGGTGTAATTTATTATGAAAGAAAAGAGTGGGAGAAAGCCATTGCAGACTTTCAAGAAGCTATACGCCTGAACCCACAACAACAAGATTTTGCCCTGAATAATTTGGGTTTGATAATGGCAGAAAGAGGAAACTTTAGTGAAGCCCTATCTTATTTGGATAAAGCCATTAGTGCTAATCCCTACCAAGCCTATTACCTTAGTAATCGGGCATACGTTTATATACAATTAGGGAAGTTGGCAGAGGCAGCAGAAGACCTCAAAAAATCTTTATCGTATGATGCCCAAAACGCCACTGCCTATAAAAATCAGGGCATTTTGGCAATGAAACAAAATAATTTATTGACTGCCATTACTGCCTTTGAACAAGCCAGCCAATTAGACAGTACACAAAAAGTTTATGCGTATTTAACGGAATTGTATAGCAAAAACAACAACAAAGAGGCAGCTTGTAAAGCCTATCAAAAGGCATTAGTTTTGCAAGAACCCTTGACGATACAACCAAATTGTAAGTAAAAAACTATTTGTAGTTATTGACTTCATTCCATAGTAAAAATACTATCTTTCATTTAAAACAAACTCCGTAAATCTGTATGTTACATCTTAAAAATTCATTATTGAGCCTACTGTTGTGCCTGTCTATAGGTATAAGTAGCCTACAAGCACAAGATTTTTTGTTGAACTTAGTACCTATTTCACACGACAAAGAATTAGGAAGACAAGTAAGCCAACAAATAGAATCTGACCCAAAAATAAAAATACTGGACGAGAAACAATATGTAGAGGCATATGCTTACTTGCGAAATATGACCAAAAGTATTTTGGAAAGTGGACAGGTAGCCAATGCCAAAAACTTTGATTGGCAAGTAAAAATCATTCATGACGACAAGACCCTCAATGCTTTTTGTACCCCCGGTGGCTATATTTATGTTTATACAGGACTTATCAAATATTTGGATAACGAAGACCACTTGGCGGGTGTCATGGGACACGAAATAGCCCATGCAGACCGCAGACACTCAACAAGACAACTTGTTCAAAATCAAGGTGTAAACATTATAACAGATATTGTATTGGGTAAAAATAAAAATGCTTTGGTACAAATGGCTCAAAATCTAATTGCCTTGAAATTTAGTAGAACAGACGAATCTGATGCAGATGCTTGTTCGGTGCGTTATTTGTGTGCCACACAATACCAAGCAGACGGAGCAGCAGGCTTTTTTGAAAAACTTAACTCACAAGGACAAGGCGGCGGCACACCCGAATTTCTAAGTACACACCCCAGCCCCACGAACCGAGTAAAAGCCATTCGAACAGATGCAGGGAAAAGGCAATGCAAATCGGCAACGGTAAGGCGTGATGGTACTGCCTACCAACGATTTAAGGCAATGTTACCTAAATAAGAATTTTTCACTTTTTTCCCTACTTAAGTAGTTACTTCTAATTAATCTATTAATTTTGAAGCAGCTAAAGGCTTGGCAAAATTATTTTAAGAAAAAACTCAATTTTTTTGTTACTTTTTTCTTACTCCTACATTATGATAACAAATTGATGTTAATGAAGCCTTTTTATAGCTTTTTTAGCAGAAATTTGTGTGCCAAAGCAATTTTTTATCAAAAATTAAACCAAAATGTTGCATTTTTGAAAACGTAGTTTCAACTTGCAAGCAGGCTAAAATTTTTATTGTAAATCTATAAACATTAACCTTAAAAAACCTTACAGTTAGAAATGGCACAGCAACCAAACGTGAAAAAGAATGACCAAGAGTCAAACAAATTGCAATCAGTATTTGCTCTCATTGCAATCCCCGCAATCATAATTATTGCCGAGTTATTATTCCATTTTGTTATGGGTAATCCGAGCAACTTCGAAGGAAATGACCCCAATAACCACCCCCATCCGGGCAATTATTTGGGCATCGTCTATAAAGGTGGTTTTATTGTACCTTTCTTGATGTCTTTCTTCTTAATGGTAATTACGTTTTCTGTGGAAAGATTCATTACAATTACAAAAGCATCTGGTAGTGGTTCTGTAGCAAACTTTGTGAGAGCCGTAAAAACAGCTTTAAATAATGATGACATCAATGCTGCTTTACAACATTGCGACAAACAAAAAGGCTCTGTAGGTAATGTAATTCGTGCTACTTTGTTGAAATACAGAGAAATGGCAGAGTTAACTAAAAAAGAAAGAGCTGGCAGTGCCGTATTAGGTAATGCCCCAAGTGGTGCTATCATTGTAGCTGACGTAGCTGACAAAGAACAAAAAATAGCTGCCATTCAAAAAGAATTAGAAGAAGCTACTTCTTTGGAATTACCAATGTTAGAGAAAAACCTTACTATCATTGCTACTTTGGCATCTGTTGCTACCTTAGTTGGTCTTTTGGGTACGGTTGTAGGTATGATTAAGGCTTTCGCCGCCATAGCTACTGCGGGTGCGCCTGATGCGGTTGCCTTAGCAAACGGTATTTCTGAAGCCTTGATTAACACGGCATTAGGTATTGCAGCTTCTGCATTTGCTATCGTATTCTATAACTACTTCACAAGCCAAATTGATACTTTGACTTATAGTATCGATGAAATTGGTGTAAGTATCACACAAACATATAACAGTAAATTCTAAAACCTTACTGTTCCAACTTTGCCAAAGAAACTCCTTTGGCAAAGTTGAAATTAATCATACATTCAGCAACAATAAAGTAGTTAAAATAGAAGTTATTTTTTTAGCAGAAAGTTATCTATATAAGTAAAAGTTCGAAACCAAACTATTCACATTAACTAATTCATAATATCAGCCATGCCAAAAGTAAAAATACCACGAAAGAATATTTCGTTAGACATGACGGCGATGTGTGATATGGCGTTTTTGCTACTCACTTTCTTCATGCTCACTACGAAATTTAAGCCAGACGAGCCTTTGGTAGTAGATACACCAACGTCCATTTCTGAAATTAAGATACCAGAAACTAATCTAATGGTTATTTCGGTTGGTAAGGAAGGGCAAGTTTTCTTTGGTGTAGATGACCAAAATACTCGTTTGAAAATGTTAGAAGAAATGGAGAGAAAATACTCTGTTACTTTTAATGAAAACGAAAAACATGAGTTTGCATTATTAACTACTTTTGGGTCGCCTATTGGTGGCTTGAAACAAGTTTTGAATACTGGTTCTACAGAAAGAGCCAAAATAAAACAGCCCGGTATTCCTTGCGACTCTACTAATAATGAGTTGAAAGATTGGATACTTTTTGCAAGAGCTTACAACAACAAAATAAAAATAGCTGTAAAAGGCGACAAAGAAGCCAACTATGAAACAGTGAAAAGAGTCATAGCGACATTACAAGAACAAAATGCTAACCGATTCAATTTCATTACAGGCTTAGAAAATAAACCACAAGAAGCTACTGCACAGTAGTAGTGAATTGTAAAAATTAAATAAAAAATTGTTTCACCTAAAAACTTACTAATACTATGGGAGAGGTAGATACCGGTGGGGGTGGCAAGGGCGATGGTAAAAAACGCACTAAGAAAGTTTCCACCAAGATAGATATGACACCAATGGTTGATTTAGCATTCTTGTTGATTACATTTTTCATGCTTACAACCACCTTCAACAAGCCGAATGTCATGGAAATAAATATGCCAGACAAGAAGCAAGATGATAAACAAGATGAAATGAAAGTAGCAGCCTCAAGAACTCTTACTATCATTTTAGGCAAAGACAATGTGGTTTATTGGTATCAGGGAGATAATGACCCTGCAAAGCCGATAGATATGCAAAAAACGGATTTTAATGATGCAACGGGTATTCGCAAAGTCTTGATTGATAAATCCAAAGAGATTTTAGCAAAAACTACCAAAGACCCCGTAATAATCATTAAGGCTTTGGACACATCTAAGTATAAAAACTTAGTGGATATGCTTGATGAAATGCACATTACAAACCAAAAAATCTATGCTATTGTAGATGTGTATCCACAAGACAAAGAATTATTACAAATGAAGTACCCTGAAAGTCTTTAATCGAAAAATAAACATATAAAATGGCAAACACACAAAACCAAAATCTAAAAGATGTACCCTTAGACGAAATTATTTTCGAGGGATTACATAAGGAGTATGGGGCATACGTGTTGCGGAAATTATATGGCAAACATATCACTAATGCACTCATTATCTCTTCTGTTGCTTGTTCCTTATTATTAGTAGGTCCTTTTTTGTATAATAAGTTAAAGACACAGAATTTAGACGTGGTGCAAGAGGTGAAGGTAGATTTAGCCAATATTCCGCCTCCTCCACCAATGGACGAAACTACACCTCCGCCTCCGCCTCCGCCTCCGCCTCCGCCACCTCCGCAGGTTTCTTCGGTGCGTTTCGTACCACCAGAACCTGTACCAGACGAGGAAGTGCCAGCCGAGGAAGAGCCACCAAGACAAGAGGACATGAAAGACAAGGTGATTGCAGCTAAAACGGTGGAAGGCGACCCTAATGCAGACGGTACAGATAATATTGTAGTGGACGAGGGCAATGACAAATCTGCCGTAGTAGATGTACCTAAAAAAGAAGAACCTTTTGTGGTGGTAGAGCAAATGCCTACTTTCCCCGGTGGTAATGCTGAATTAGGTAAATTCTTATCTCGCAATATGCGTTATCCAAGACAAGCCTCACAAAGTAATATAGAAGGAACTGTTTATTTACAATTTGTAGTGGACTCGCAGGGTAAAATTTCAGAAGTAAAAGTTTTGAAAGGTATTGGTTATGGTTGTGATGAAGAGGCTATTCGTGTTGTACAAGCCATGCCATCATGGACACCGGGTAAACAAGGCGGTAGAGCCGTACCTGTTCGTTTCAATTTGCCAATTAAATTCAAATTGCAACAATAACAGTTTGTTATACATACAATAAAGTACAATAGATGCCTTGTCTATTGTACTTTTTGTTTTTATTCGTAACAAAACACAGCAGTTTCGCCAGCTTTGTAGCTATAGGCGTAGTCTATTTGTTGGCAGAGTTGATTAGCATCTGTAATATAGGCAGTGGGGAAATTTTTTTTGATGATACCCAACTGTTTTTCGGCTAATTCTTTGGTGTCAAACTCTATTACTGTATGGTATTTTTTCGGCTTTTCTAATATCCAAACCCACCATGCTGTATTGATTTTTTGTGCTTTCTGTTGTTCATGTATAGCTCCTTTTAATTTTTTGTCTGTACTCACTACAACTACCCATTTGATGGTTGCGGAATGTTGTATGGTAGGCTCTAAAATCGGGTTGCTAAGGGGAATGGTAACTCGCACCGTACCATTAGTAAATACTTGGTCTAATAATAATTGTTGAGCTTGCCATTCTAATAATAATCTTACCTCGCCACCTAAACCATAGCCCGCCACCCTTTCTGCATACACTATCTCCCAATGCGTGTCGGTTTTCTGTAACAATAAACAATCTGTAAAAAAGCTGGAACAAAAATTGGGCATCCAAATGACCTCTGCTAACCTATAATTTTGGTGGTCATAATATTGTATGGCTGTTGCAGAGTAATAAGCAGACTCTGGCAAAGAATCTTCTTCTAAAGGTGCTTTGAGTAGTTGTACTAAACTGATTGTATCGTATAAAAGAGGTAGCTTTTTCCCTACCTGTCCATACCCAAAGTAGTTAGTAAGCAAAAAAAAGCCTATAAAAAGGTATTTAAGCATAAGTTGAAAGAGTTTACAGATTTACAAATAACTATTTGACAATAATTTGCATATTTTTCACAAAAAATCATAGAAATCTAAAAAAATTTGTATAATTGTCTTGTATAAAATACACTAAGATTTATGTACACTTATGAATATCCTCGACCTGCTCTTACGGTGGACTGCGTAATATTTGGATTAGACGAGAATGTATTAAAAGTATTGTTGATACAACGCCTCAAAGCTCCTTTTGAGGGTTCTTGGGCATTGCCGGGAGGGTTTGTAGATATGCGAGAAACCATAGACCATGCCGCACAACGAGAATTGCAAGAAGAAACGGGCTTGGAAAATATTTATATGGAGCAACTCTATACTTTTGGTGATGTAGATAGAGACCCCAGAGGGCGTGTCGTGAGTGTGGCGTACTATGCCTTAGTAAAATTTGAGGACTACAAAAAGGTAAGAGGAGCTACAGACGCAATGGACGCAGCGTGGTTTGCTGTGAGTGAATTACCGCCATTAGCCTTTGACCATGATAAAATATTGGCTTTGGCACACCAACGCCTAAAAAATAAGTTGCGTTACCAGCCGATTGGCTTTGAGCTATTGCCCGAAAAATTTACGTTTTCGCAGCTACAAACTATGTACGAAACCATTTGGCAAAAAGAACTAGACAAACGGAACTTCCGCAAAAAGATTCTACAGTTGGGGTTTGTGATGGAGTTAGAAGAATACCAAACGGGACACCAACATAGGGCACCTCGTTTGTATAAATTTGACAAAGAAGGTTATTTAAGTAGAGAGGCTAAAGGAGCAGATTTCGAAGGGTAATTTTTGCTTGTTTATTTTTTACAGACTAAGCTGTATATTTGTGCATGAATGTGTAGTTTTTCACACCACGTTCCTTTAAAATATACCTCAATGGAAAATCCTGTTATTATTTTTGGTGCAAAAGGCTTGGGCAGAGTAGCACTTGATATTTTTAAAAGCAATGACGTAGTTGTCTATGGCTTTTTAGATGATGACTCACAACTACATGGCAAAGACATTAATGAAATTCCTGTTTTGGGGAGTACAGAAGACGAGCAGTTTTTGAAGTTATTAGGAAAAAACTGTGAGGCTTTTGTGGCTATAGATGACTCTAAAGAAAGAGAATTTACTATCAAAATGTTGATAGAACAATACAAAGTAATGCCAATTAATGCCATTCACGAAACAGCATGGATAGAACCTTCAGCTACTATTGGGCATGGAAATTTGATAGGGGCAGGTGTGAAAGTTTTGACTAATGCCAAATTGGGTAATCACAATATTTTACACGCAAGAGTGCTATTAGACTATGAAGTTACAGTGGGCAACTACGTACAGATAGGCAGTGCAAGTATTATAGCTCCGTCTGTAACAGTGGCAGATGACGTATTTATAGGCGTGGGAGCTACAGTAGTATCGGGGCTTACTCTGTCAAGGGCGTGCAAAGTAGGAGCTGGTTCGGTAGTGATTAAGTCTGTAAAGGCAGAAGAAACGGTTTTTGGTATGCCCGCACAGTCTATACAAGCTCATCATTTGGTAAAGTAATCCAACTAACATTGGTTCTTAATTGATGATACAAGCAGTAATATTTTTGAAAAAATATTACTGCTTGTTGTTTTATCACAAATTTTGTCGTTAAGGAATAATAATTTTTTCGCCCAAAAACTTAGGGCTTGTGCTTAAAATATATAAGTCCAAAAAAACTTTTACCCTTGCAAAAACTTCTCTTATCTTGGTTTTGATGCCTCGTTGTTGGGGTACATCTTGGGCATTAAAGCCAACGGCTGCTATTCCAAAATGTTGAGCAATGTAAATGGCTCGGTAGTTATGGAATGGCTGCGAAATGATAGTGATTTTGTCTTGCCCAAAAATTTCTTTGCACCGCACCACAGAGTCCAGAGTTCTAAAACCTGCAAAATCCATGACTATAGCACTTTCAGGTACGCCACCCGCCAATAGTGCTTGTTTCATGTCTTCGGGTTCGTTGTATTCGTGGGTGTGGTTGTCGCCACTGACAATAATGTATTGTACTTTTCCTGCGTGATACAGTTGCAAAGCTGCTTTTATGCGGTAGGTAAAATACAAATTTAAAGCACCTTTAGTCGTTTTATTAGCTCCTAATAATAAGGCTACTTTGTTAGTTGGGATTGCTGAAAGATTTGAATAACAGGATTTTACGCCGTTTTTATCTATAATTTGATTACAATAAAATGTAAAAATTGTAAGGCAAGTAACTGCCAGACAAACTATTAAAAAATATTTTTTCATTATAACTTATTAAGGTTTCTATTACAGACACAGACTAAAGTCTATGTTACAAATTATTTTTATTGCTTAAATATCTAAATCTAATCCTAAATTTTGTCGTAACTCGTTGAGTAAAGGATATTTTTCTACCAATTTCTTGAATTTGTCTGTAGGCGTGAAGTATCTTTTAGTAGGTTGCTCGTCTGTGCTTATAGCCTTTGCAAATTGTAGTTGTATATAATTGTTATTCATTGCTTTACGCAAAAAAACTATTATCTGTTCCTTAGGCTCTTTCAACATATTTTCTAAAGAACTTAAATTAGTGATAGGCACTTCTATAGTATTTCCCTGAATTTTAAATAAATTATTTGATAGAGCATTATACACCAAGGGCTTTTTATCTTTAAATGTAGCCTCTACAAATTGTGTCCAATGGTGTTGCAAAGCTGCCACATCTATTTCTTGAGATACATTATTGTTATTTTGATGACTAACCGTATCTTTTTTTTCTACAATTTTTGTGTTTTGGGCAACTTGCTGCTGCACAATAGTCTGTTGATTAATTTTTGGCGTAGCCTTCAAACCATTTTCAGGGGTAGTTCCGTTATTTTCGGAGGTTTTAGTAGTGCCTACAGGGGTGTTATTGGGTATAGTAGTCGTTACATTAGTTTTTTTTTTAAGCTCTTCCAATACATTTGGAAGGTCTATGGCACGTTGCAAATTCGCCAATTTCATCAATGTAATTTCTACCAAAAGGCGTTGTTGTTTGCTATTTTTATAGCTCAATTCAGCTTGATTAGCTATGTTTAATGCAGACATAATGAAACCCGCAGAGGCTTTTTGGGCTTGTTCTTGGTATCTACGCTGCACATTTTCAGACACTTCCAATAACTGAATGGTGATGGCATCTTTGCACACCAACAAATTACGGAGGTGTTCGCACAAGCCTATCAAGAAATTATGCCCATCAAAACCTTTTTTTAGAATTTCATCAAAAATCAACAAGGCTTGCGACAAATTTTCTTGTAAAAACGCATCTGTAACATTGAAATAGTATTCGTAATCTAAAACGTGCAGGTTATCCACTACTTTTTTGTAAGTCAATTCCTTGCCCGAAAACGTAACCATGAGGTCAAACATAGACAAGGCATCTCTCAAACCTCCGTCTGCTTTTTGTGCTATTAACCTAAGAGCTTCTGCCTCTGCACTAATATTTTCGTTAATAGCTATTTTGTCCAAATGATTGGCAATGTCTGCTATGCGAATACGGTTAAAATCAAAGATTTGGCAACGAGATAAAATCGTGGGCAAAATCTTGTGTTTTTCCGTAGTTGCCAAAATAAAAATGGCGTAACTGGGTGGTTCTTCTAAGGTTTTCAGAAAGGCATTGAAGGCAGAGGTCGTGAGCATATGTACCTCGTCAATGATATAGACTTTGCGAATACCCATTTGTGGCGGTATCCGTACTTGTTCTATCAAATTTCTGATATCATCTACAGAGTTGTTGGAGGCTGCATCTAACTCACTAATGTTCATAGACGCATTGCGTTTGAAGGCTACGCAAGATTCGCATTGGTCGCAGGCTTCTCCCTCTTTCGTAAGGTTGGTACAGTTAATTGTTTTTGCTAAAATCCTCGCACAAGTCGTTTTACCTACACCTCTGGGTCCACAAAACAAAAAAGCCTGTGCCAAATGGTTGTTCACAATGGCGTTTTTGAGTGTAGTTGTGATGTGGCTTTGACCAACTACGGTGTCAAACGTAGCGGGGCGGTATTTCCGAGCAGAAACAATGAAATTTTCCATACCGCTAAATTAGTAATTTTCGTGAAAATGTAGTTGGTATAACTACTTTTTATCTATGAAGATGTATTGTTTTCACAAAGGTATTTATTCTTGGCTTAGGTTTTCTGCATCAAAATTTACAAGTAGTTTTTATGTAAAAAAAATACATTTAACATTAATTTTGGAACACAGACAACACTGACCACGCAGGGTTGCACGGATTATTTTTAGTTATACAGTTAAAATATAGCTTCGATACAATTCAAACTATGTTTTCTGTGCCTATGTGGTTGAAAAATATTGATACAGAAAACCTATTCTTGGGCTTAACTGTAAAGTGCAGAAAGTACAAAAAAAAGCAACAACTTTTCGGGAGTTGTTGCTATGAAATTATTTTTTCTTAGGAGCTGGTTTGCCACCTTTTCCTGCTGCTGCAGCTGGTTGCCCCGGTTTTGGTCTTTTTGCACCGTATTTAGACCTTGCTTGTTTTCTACCGTTTACACCTGCCGTATCCAAAGCACCTCTTACGATGTGGTAACGTACACCCGGTAAATCTTTCACCCTGCCACCACGAATCAACACGATAGAGTGTTCTTGTAAGTTATGACCTTCGCCTGGGATATAGGCGTTTACTTCTTTTCCGTTTGACAAACGTACACGAGCTACTTTACGTAACGCAGAATTTGGCTTCTTTGGCGTTGTAGTATATACTCTTGTACATACACCTCTACGTTGAGGGCATGCGTCTAAGGCTGGAGATTTTGATTTGTACAATACTTTCTCTCTACCTTTTCTTACTAACTGTTGTATAGTAGGCATTTATCTAAAAATGTTTATGACTTGTATGTAACACCGCTAAAATTAGGACTGCAAAAATAAAGGTTTGGTATCGGTTTACCAAATAGATTACCACTTTTTTTGATTAATTGCTCAATATTTCTTACGTAAAAGTAACCAAACGACAAACGGCGAGCCTAAAATAGATGTAACTACGTTGATAGGCAGGCTATAAGTGTTGCTTGGCAAGTAACAAAGTATATCGCAAAATAGCAAGAAAGAAGCCCCAATTAATGCAGCCATAGGCAAAAGGTGGTGGTGATTCGGGCTACGCAAGCACAAAGCAGCAAATTGTGGAACAGCCACTGCCACAAAACCAATGAAACCACACAAAGCCGTAACCGTACCGACCATTAACCCAACAGACGTTAAAACAGCCCAACGGACTTTTCTAACGTCTATTCCCATGGTTTGGGCGTAGTCTTGCCCTAATAGTAGGGCATTCAGGGCTTTGGCTTGCCAAACGGCAATGCCTATGCCGATAGTAGTGCTTACAAGCAAAAGAGGTAGTTTTTCCCAAGTAACATTGCTAAGGCTGCCGTAAGTCCACAAGACATATTGCTGGAGTTCTTGTGCTTGGCTAAAATATTGTAATAAATTGATACAAGCCCCAATCAATGTGGTGAGCATAAAACCAATGATTAGTAATTGATGGGAACTTTGTGTCCAATGAGCTACAAAAAGCATCAAGAACAAGGTGCTGATTGCCCCTATGCTGGCAGCTACCATGACGGCTTGTAAAGGTAGAAAACTTGCCAAATATTTTTGGGCTAAAATAACAACAGCCACGCCCAAAGCTGCACCCGAACTGATACCCAATAAGTCTGGCGAAGCTAATGGGTTGCGAAAAAGGGTTTGCATCTGTAAACCACTTACCGCCAAAGCCATTCCCACCAAAATAGCTGTGAATAGCTTAGGAAGGCGAAACTCCCAAATGATGGTTTCCCAACTTGAACGGTGGGGGGTGTTTGTGAATAAAATTTCAAGCACCGTAAGGCTTGGAATCTTTACGCTACCCAAAAAAATATTGCCAATGACCAACAAATAAAACAGCAGGAATATGCCTAAAAATTTGCTTTTTTCCATTTAGGTACGTTAATTATAGTAGAAGTTTACAGATTTTCAAGTAAAATTATGTAGTTTTGCCAATAGTTAGCCTGCAAGGTAACAGTTAGGTTGTATTCAGTCTATTTTCATGGTCAAAAATAGTATTCTCATATTATTTAGCTTCTATTTTAGCTTTGCGTCTGTAGCTCAAACGCAATATGACAATGCTATGAATGAAAATAAACTCAAAGGGACTTTTGAAAAGGATACTGTTTTTGTTAGTAAATGGAATGACTTAGCCCTGCGAATGGCAAGTAAACGACCAGATTCTACTATTTATTTTGCCAATTTGTCATTAGCATTAGCAGAAAAAATACAATGGGAAAAGGGCAGAGCTACCGCCTATTTCAACATGGGTTTGGGCTATAGAATTTTTGCCAACTACCCTACCGCCTTAGCCAACTACTTAAAATCTTTGGAAGTTTTTGAGAAAATCAATGATAGTTCGGGTATAGACCGTTGCTATACAGACATTGCTACGGTGTATTGGTTTGAAAAAAACTATGAAAAAGCCCTTACTTATGACCTAAAATCTTTGGCAATAGCCGAAAAACAAAAAGACCAAAGACGTATAGCCCGTACTCTAAATAATATTGGCGTGCTTTATCACGACAAGAAAGATTACATAAAAGCTCTGGAATTTCATAAAAAATCATTGCCCATAGCAGAAAAGCTACAAGACCAACGCACCATAGCTTCGGCATATCATAACATAGGAGAAGTGTATGGAAGTATGGGCAACAGCCAAAAAGGTTTAGAATATTTACTAAAGTCTTTGGAAATAGGCAGGGCTTTAGAAGCCAATGATTTTGTGGCGAATACATGTATTGTCATTGCGAATATTTATCAAAAAGAAGGACAGCTACAACAATCTTTGGAGTATGCACAGAAAGGTTTTGACTTAGCCAAAAGAATGGGGGCGAAAGAATACTTAAAAGACGCAAGCAATATTTTGTATGCAGACTATAAAAAAATGCACAACTTGCAACGTGCTTTGGAGTATTTCGAGTTGTATGTAGATTACAAAGATTCGATAGACAATGAAAATAATCATAAAAATATCATTCATTTGCAAACGGCTTATGAATTGGAAAAGAAACAAAGAGAATTAGATTTATTAGCTTCGCAACACAAACTGTCTTTAATAGCCAAACAAGTGCAAGAAGAAGACGCACAACGCAATCGTATAGCTTTATATACCTTAGCGGTGCTATTTACGTTAGTGTGTGCCTTGTTGTATGTGCTGTACTTTAGGAATAGAGAAAAGAAGTTGTTGAATGAAGAATTGTTGAAAAAGACACAAGAAATTGAACAGAAAAATAAAGAATTAGCCCAACAACAACAGCAAATTTTAGAGCAAAACGAACAGCTAAGTGTTACGAATCAACAACTTAGTGAAACCAATGCCGAAAAAGATGGTTTGATTGGCATTGTGGCACATGATTTAAGGGCGCCACTTAATCGCATCAAGGGATTTGCTCAAATTTTAAGCTATGAAGAACATTTTGAAGATGAACAAAGAATGTTATTGAAACGCATCGAGAAAACTTGTGAAGGTGGAATTTCATTGATAAAAGACCTCCTGACGATTAGTAACATAGAGTTTCAGCAGCCCAAAATAGCTGTTGTGAGGATAGAATTAGTTAGTTTTTTTCAATCTTTCTTAGAAAATTACAGTACACAAGCCCAAGCTAAAAGCATTCAACTAAATTATTTGTCTGCCAACGAGCCTAATAGCTTTGTAGAAACAGACGAAAGTTTTTTTATTAGAATATTAGATAACTTACTGTCTAATGCTATTAAATTTACATACCCTGATAAAAATATTTATATTGCTCATAAAGATTTAGGACATGCCGTCCAAATTACTATTAGAGATGAAGGACAAGGTTTTAGTAAAGATGACCAAGAAAAATTGTTCATGAAATTTCAAAAACTAACAGCTAAACCCACAGGTGGCGAAGAATCTACGGGTTTGGGCTTGGCTATTGTCAAATCTCTGGTAGATAAACTACAAGGTAAAATAAATATGACCAGCGAAGAAGGTAAAGGGGCGGAATTTACCTTGACTTTTCCAAAAACTTTATATTTAGACGATTACTCAAAAACATGAAAAAATTATATTACTGTGTCATTGCACTTTTAGTTATTACAAGTTGTAAACCAAAAAAAAATACAATATTTCCCCTCAAAAAAGACATTACACAAGCCGTTTATGCGTCTGGAAAAGTATATCCTTTACAACGGCGTTTTTTGGCAAGCAAAGTGGCGGGGTACGTAGCCGAAATTTATGTGAAAGCTGGCGACTCTGTGGCTGCGGGTACTCCCCTATTAGCTATTCGGAATGATTTGGTAGATGTGCAACTCAAAACGGCTGCCAATAATTTACAAGCTGCTAACAGCAATGCCTCTGCAAATTCTGCTGCTTTGCGTTTGGCACAAGAAGAAGTAAAGGCTGCACA
>CANGYA010000074.1 GCA_947457925.1 Cytophagales bacterium
GACAAGATGTAGGAAAACTGCCTTAAATCATTGTTTTGTTGGGTAAGGTCTTCTGTCAAACGGCGTTGTTGCTCCGCATAAGTTCTTAGTTGCTGTTCAGATTGTTTCTTTTCAGTAATGTCGTTTTGAATAGCCACAAACTTATAGACTTCCCCATTTTCATTCAAAATAGGCGTAATATTAAGGTTTATCCAATATTTTCTGCCTTGTTTACTGTAGTTTAAAATTTCTCTTGAAAAAGGTTTTTTACTTTCCAAACCTTCCCGAATAGCCACTATGTCCTCTGGGTTAGTTTCTTCGCCTTGTAAGAAGGCTGGGTTTCTTCCAATGATTTCTTCTAAAACATACCCTGTAATTTTCATAAACCCTTCATTCACCCATTCTATTTTGCGGTCATTACCTGTGATAATAATACCGTTTTCTGTTTTGCTGGCTACCAAAGAAAGTTTCTGTAATTCCTCCTCTTGTTGTTTACGCACAGTTATATCCCTTGTAATACCCAAAAAGCCAATAGCCACTTGATTTTCGTCATACATACGCGTAGTTACGACCTCCGTCCAAAAAGTAGTACCATCTTTGCGTACTTGCTCCAACTCCGATGTAATATAAATAAGTTGGTTAGGGTTTTGTTGTTCTAATACTGCTCTTTTTTGGTGGTTACGCATTGATATATTCAACGAAGAGGAAGTTAATAAGTCTTTGAGGCTCAAAGACAGAAACTCCTCTACAGTATAACCATACATACGTTCTACAGACGGACTCACAAAAGTTGTTTTGAGGTCATTGTCCAAAGTGAAGATGACATCATACGAGTTATCAGCCAAGAGTTTATAGATTTTTCTCGACTCTTTTAGGGCTTCTTCCTGTTGTTTCTGCTCTGTAATATCCACACAACTGCCAATATAACCCACAAATTCTCCTGAAGGCAAATAGCGAGGTACACCATGGTCTAACAGCCATCTATATTCACCATTGGCATTTTGCAGCCTATAGACCATCGTAAACTTTTCTTTTTTATCGAAAGCCGTACTATATGTTTCCCAACAATGTGCCGCATCGTCAGGATGTACGCCTTTAGTCCAACCATCTCCTATTTCTTCGTCCAGTTTTTTCCCTCTAAACTCCAACCATTGTTTATTAAAAAAGAAACACGCCTTACTTGTATCAGCTATCCACAAGAGTACGGGTGCAGTATCTGCCATGATTTTGAACCGCACCTCACTTTCTTTTAGTTTTTCTTCTGCCTCTTTCCGTTGGGTAATGTCCTGAATAGTGCCATAGAGTTTGACGACTTTGTCGTCCATGACCACTGGGTTACAAGTTACGTACACCCATTTCCGCTGGTCTTTGAGGGAGTTAAAACGCAAAGTAAGTTGATAACTTTGCCCCTTATCGATTACATCTTGTAGGGCTTTCTCTAAAATACTTCTATCTGGTTCTTCATAACGCAAAAGCCCATTATCTACATTTACGGCATAGTCCATTGGGGCATCGTAGATACGATACACTTCTTCTGTCCATGTGTTATAGCTTGTGGCAAGGTCTAAATACCAACCGCCTATGTGAGCAGCCTCTTGGGTTTTTTCTAAAAGGTTTTTGTGTTCTTTTGTAGTTGTAATGTCTGTAATGCTTGTTACTGTGAGCTTTTTGCCATCATCTAACTGAAGTAGAATGGAATTAATAGAAATATCTATCAAACGTCCATCTTTTCTCATGACTTGCCACTCTTTGGGTGGTTGTGTTATATTACTCACTACTTTATTGTGTAACTCCTCTGCTTTTTGCTTATTATGGGCAGGTATGAACATAGAAAAGTGTTTACCAATAACTTCCTCTTTACTATAACCATAAATACGGCAATATTCTTCGTTTACATCTACAAAATAGCCTTGTTCGTCTGTAACACAAATGCCTACAGCTGCTACATTGAAAACAGATTGGATAAGTTTTTCAGAATCAGTTAATTGAATATAAAGTCCTTTGGTCAATGAAATATCTAAAATACCAATAGATACAAACTCTACTGCCCCATTTTTGTCCAAAATAGGCGTAAAATTGATTAACAGATAGTAATTTACCTGATTGACAGTAAACAGATATTCTTTGTTTGGTATAATGGTATTTGTAATGGCATTTGATAAATCCCTATAAAATTCTTCTAAGTTGGTAGGAGGAATATAATCTATGATAAGCTCCCCAATATTCAATTTTTTGGGACTCAATAAGCCTAAAATTTCACCAAGTTTTTTATTGAATAATACAATACGATAACTACGGTCTATCAAGCAGTTGCCTTTCAAGGTATTATTGAGCAATGCTTGTAAATTACTTTCCGAAATTTTCAGTAGCCTGTCCGTTTTCTCCAACTCCTCGTTAGAGGCTTTCAACTCCTCATACGTAATTTGCACTTCTTCATTCGTAGATTGTAGCTCCTCGTTGCTGGTTTCCAATTCTTCGTTAGACGACTGCAATTCTTCATTCGTAGATTGTAATTCTTCGTTCAAAGACTGTAATTCTTCATTACTTGTTTCCAATTCTTCTATGTAAGACTGCAAATGTTCTTTCGTAATCGCCAACTCATGTTCCAACTCCAGCATACGTTGGTTGTCTTGCTGCAATTTGGCTTCATTGTCTTGTTGTATAGCTTCCATACTTGGCGTTTGGGTGGCTACCAACCACTCAAAACCCACCAAATCTATGACCTCAAACGTAATCATAAAAAACTCCGCCTCTTTCTCTGTAAATAGCAGTGGCGTAGCTGTCATACGTAAATAGGTTTCTTTATCTCCTATTTTTATTTTTCTGACATGACTCCTAATAGTTCTTTTTTCTTTGACAACCTTCGTGAAAATAGCCCGCAACTCTATTTGTAGGCTTTCATTCGCCAATTTGATAAGATTAGTCGTAATAACACCTTCTTGCAAAGCCAAAAAATCCTTGATACTACCATGTATTTCCTGAATATCTCCAATGTCATTCACTATGACATAAGGGTTCTCCAAAGAGTGATACAAAGTTTCTTTGACTAATTCTGCCAAAGAATTGATGGTGGTAGAAGTTTTTTTCACTGCGTTAGGTGGACTATTCAAATTGTATTTAACAGGTTTGAAATTCGTAACCTTTACGCCTATGTTTTGTTGCGACCTTTTTTGCTGAAAAATTTTACTTTTAGCATCTATCGTGCTAAACAAGTTACTGAAATGCCCTACAGTTTCAGATTTGCCCAAAAACATATACCCATGCGGATTAAGGGCATAGTGAAAAATAGGCATGATTTGTTTCTGTAGATTTGTACCAAAATAAATCAACAGATTACGGCAGGTAATCATGTCTAATTTGAGGAAAGGCGGGTTATTCGTAATATCGTGTTTAGAAAACAAGACCATACTGCGAATAGCCTTGATGAGTTCATAATCATTGCCTTTTTGCAAAAAATACTGTTCTATCAACTCTTTCGGCATCTCCGTTAAGGTGTGTGCAGGATACACCCCTTTTCGTGCCTTCATAATGGCTTTTTCGTCTATATCTGTGGCAAAAATCTGTACGCCACATTCTTTTTCATATTTTTTGAGTAATTTGTGCAATAGAATGGCAATAGAATAGGCTTCTTCGCCTGTGGCACAGCCTACTACCCATATCCTTATGGTTTCTGTCTTTCTTTTTGCTTGCACAATTTTACCAACATATTCCTCCAAACTCTCAAAGGCTTCTTTGTCCCTGAAAAAAGACGTTACACCTATCAAAATCGTATCAAACAATGTATCTACTTCGCTGGGGTTGCTTTCCAAAAATTTAAGGTAAGCATCTATATGTTTCAGTTGCAAGGCAGCTATTCTTTTCTCTAACCGCCTTAAAACGGTAGAGGGTTTGTAGTTAGAAAAATCTGTGCCTGTCCGTTGCGATAAAATGCTGAAAATCTGTTGTAAAGAACTACTCGGTATGTCCTCTTGGTTGTACCGCAAACTAAGATTATCGGGGTCTTGTAGCAAATGATAAATTTCTTCGCCTATACGGTCTGGTGACAGTACCCAATCCACATTGCCCGACTCTATGGCAGACACAGGCATTCCGTTGTACTTTGCGGTATTCGGCTCTTGGGCAATGGTATAACCGCCTACTTTTTTGATAGCCCTCACGCCGTCTGTGCCGTCTGTACCTGTTCCCGACAAAATAATCCCTATGGCTTTGCTTTGTTGGTGTGTTGCCAAACTCTCGAACAGCACATCTACCGAAGGTTTAGGACGCAGAGCATTAAGAGGCTTAGAAAGTTTTATTCTATTCCGTAAAAGTTCTATTTCTGTATCTGGAGGCGTAATATAAACCGTTTGGGCAGTAATCACTTCGCCATGATGTGCCTCTACGACTTTCCAAGAAGTATTTTTACTTAATAGCTCCACCAACCTACTTTTGTGAGTAGGGCTAAGATGTTGAGCCACAATAAAAGCCACATTTTGAAGGGTAATCGGCAGGTGTGCCAAAAACTCTTGCAAAGCCTCCAAACCGCCAGCCGAAGCTCCTATGCCAATAATTGTTATGTCTTGAGGTATTTCCGTAGGTACTTGTGTCATTAGACTAAGCAAATAAAGAAAGAATTTTGAGAGAAAGTAAAAGTGTGTGAGTAATTACTTGCCAAAGTTAGTGTATTCATAGGTATTTTGCTATGTATTTATGAAAACTTATTGCATAAAGCTAATAGAGTTTATGAATAATTTGTATAACAGACTTTAGTCTGTTATTAAATATTTGAAAATCAATAGCTTGCACAGACTAAAGTCTATGCTACAAGAATTATTCATCAACTCTAATGAATAATTCTAAATAGTTGTCTGTTGTAGCCCAAAAATTAGGGTAAGCTCAAAAAGCCCAAAAGATTTGTAAATATACATCACCTCATTGATTATTTTTTCACAAATCGTACACTTTATTATCCGATTTCGTACATATTTTCTCATTATTATACTATAAAGTATTGGTAATGAATTAATTAATAAATTGGCATATTCGTTGTCATAACAACTATTGTATTACTAACTATTTCTTTCGCCTTCTTGACTTACCACCAAGTAAGAAGGCAATTATTTCTAAAACATTTAGAGATAATTGAACTCTGTAGCATAGGCTTTAGCCTGTGCATTAACTAATTTATTTTCAATACAAAGCACAGGCTAAAGCCTATGCTACAAAAACATGATAATCTTTATTTTTTCCACCATGAAAAACGACTTTATTCAGACTTTCTCACCCAAAAAAATAGGCTTTTCATTAGCAACATTGCTATTAATGGGTGCGAATTTGATGGCACAAGACAAAATTGGTGTCATCAATGGTAAGGCTGCCGATGCCAAAGGTGAGCCTGTGCCTTTTGCCAATGTGTTATTGCTCAATGCAAAAGATTCTTCCTTGTTAAAAGGAGCTATTACAGATGTAGAGGGGAAATTTGGTATTGAGAAAGTAGCTTACGGAAAATACCTCATTTCTGTACGCATGATGGGCTTTAATAATTACTATACACCAGCTTTTGAAATCAACAAAGAAAATCCTACTATCAACTTCAATGAAATCAAAATGGCGGAAGCAAGTACGAACTTGAAAGAAGTAGTCGTTACGGCACAAAAGCCGATGATTGAAGTACAAAACAATGCCGTAGTCATGAACGTATCTGCCAGCCCTACGCTATCTACAGGTACTACGTTTGATGCCCTTAGCAAAGCCCCAGGCGTAAGCACAGACCAAGACGGCAAAATTAGTTTGAAAGGCAAACAAAACGTCATTATTTTGATAGACGGCAAACAAACTTACTTATCGGGTGATGATTTGACAAGATTATTGCAAAGCACACAAGCCTCAAGCATAGAAAAAATTGAGGTCATAGAAAATCCTTCGTCTAAATATGATGCAGCAGGCAACGCAGGTATCATTAACGTAGTGATGAAAAGAGATAAAAATTTAGGCTTTAACGGCACTGCCAATGCAGGTTTTTCTTACGGACAGTTGCCAAAAGCCAATGCAGGTTTGACCATTAACTACCGCAACAAAAAATACAGTTTGTTTTCTACTTATGACTATTCTTGGGCAGACAGAGTAAACAATTTAACCCTTAATCGTGTAGTGCCTGCGGGAACAGAAAACACTTTTTTTGACCAAAAAGCTACAATGAATATGAGCAGCCGTAACAACAATTTGCGTTTCGGTGGCGAATATTATTTGGCAGCTAAAACTTCTATCGGCTTTTTGGCTACGGGCAGCATAGGCGAATGGAGCAGCAACACAAGCAGCAGAGCCAACATTACGGGCTTTAACAACAACCCGTACAACCGTATGCAAACAGACAGCCGAGTGGCTGATGAATGGAAGAACGGTTCGTTTAACATGAATTTCAAACATAGTTTTGCGAAAGGCGAATTAACGGCAGACGCAGACTATTCGTATTGGAGCAGAACAGGTTTACAGGATATTCCTAACCGTTTTTTCAACGGCAATGAAGAAGTAAAAAGTGCTTTGATTCAAAATGGGGCAGACACAAAAACAGACATCATCATTAAGGCTTTTAAAGTTGATTATACGTTGCCTTTGAACAACGGAATCAACTTAGAAATGGGAGCAAAAACAAGTTTTGTAGATACAGACAACGACTTGGCAGCTACGTTAATGCAAGACAACCGTTGGGTAGATGACCCCACACGCAGCAACCGTTTCATTTACAACGAAAATATTAATGCAGCTTACTTAAATGCCAATAAAAAATTGGGGAAACAATGGTCTGTGCAAGGTGGTTTGCGGGTAGAAAATACCAATTTTGATGGCTATTCAGTAACTTTGGACAAACGCAACAAACAAAATTACACAAGTTTGTTCCCAAGTGCCAGCATTTCGTTTACGCCTAATGATAAACATAAAATCTCTGTGAATTACAGCAGACGTATTGACCGTCCTAATTACAGAAGTTTGAACCCGTTTATCATGTACTTAGACAAATATACGTACAATGTGGGTAATCCGTTCTTGAATCCCCAATTCACCAATACTTTTGGGCTAACGTATGGTTTCAATAATTTTGTGTTCTTAACTCTTAATTACAACCGCACAACCAACAGTATTTCGGAAGTTTTGGGCATAGATTTGGAAAGACAGGCTACTTTCCAAACAATGGCGAACCTGAATTTGACAGAAAACTACAGTGCTAACCTTTCTGCACCCATTCCTATTACAAAATGGTGGTTAATCAATACCAACTTGACTTCGTTCTATAACCGCAACGAATTGCCAGAAAATAGAGTGTTAAGCCAATTAGCTTTCCAAAGTAATATCATGAACATTTTTACCTTGCCACACAACTTCAAGTTTGAAGTAACAGGTTTCTACCAATCACCAATGGTGTATTCGGTGTTTGAAATGGAGCAACAGTACAAAATGGACTTAGGACTTTCAACTTCTTTGTTAAACAACCAGCTACGTATCAAAGCAAGTTTCACAGACGTTTTCAATACGTTTCAGTTTAAGGCAAAAACACAACAGCCACAACTCAACAACCAAGTGTTAGCAAAGTGGGAAACGCAGATTTTACGTATCAATTTGAGTTATGTCTTTGGCAACAAAGAAATGAAAAACTCACGCAGACGCAACACCGCCAGCGATGACCTACAACAAAGAGTAGGTGGAGATGGCAACTAAAATTCAGTAACTTTTTCCATAACTTGATGACAAAAATAGGCAGCTTTTATTGAAGGCTGCCTATTTCATTGGTACTTTTACATCACTTCTTTACGCAAAAGTTCTATTTGTTCAGTTGTTAAGCCAGTTAGTTCTGCTATGAAACTATTATCAAGTCCTTTTTTGATGGCTGTCTTTGCAACTTCAATGTTTCTGTTCAAAGATGTTTGTTCTACGGCTTCCTGTACTGCTTGCTGCACCGCCTCTTGTACTGCTTGCTGCACCGCCTCTTGTACTGCTTGCTCTACCGCCTCTTGTACTGCTTGCTGCACTGCCTCTTGTATCCTTGCTGCCTCATCAAGATACCTTTTTTGTTGGGCATCATAGTATTCTCTCTCTTTTTTATCTAAATACATGACTTCCAACCTCTCTGTTGCCTTTTTGATAGCCTCAATCTCTGCCAATTCTTGCGGAAGATTATCTTTTGAGTACAAGTTTGCATGATTCAAAAACTTAATCCACCTATCCAAGACTGTTTTTACAGATTGATGTTTGTTTTCAAACTTTTCTAACTCCACAAAGTATAAATCTAAGTAATCCAAATCAATGTGGGTTTCATCTGTATCTTTATCTTTGAGTACAAAACAACGCTGGTATCTATCATCTTTAAAAAACTCAAAATCCATCAGGCTAATTACAATACACTTATTCAAGTCTGAATAAGATTTACCTCTTTTTTCCTTTTTCTTTATTTCTTCTTCTGTTAAATAGTCTAATTGCGAACCAAATATCTTTGCCCAATAATACAAAGTTCTCTTACCATAAAACGTAGTGCCTTTAATTTGCATTTCTATATCGTACAAATTGCCGTATTCATCTTCGGCTTTAATATCTAAAATAGACAACTTGCCTTCTGCATAATCAGATAGATTGTACGGATTTTTAATTTCTATGACAGCTATTTGTTGATGTTCGGGCAATACCGCATTTATCAAAGACAATAAAATATCCTTGTTTTCCTCAGAACCAAACAATTTCTTAAATACCAAATCTATTTTGGGATTAACTTTAGCCATTTTGTCGTAGTTTTTTATGTTATTGCAATTTATATTTTTTTCCCAACAAATTTACTCCTTAACTCAAAAAGTATCTTAAAAAAACCTATAACTTTGTAGATTAAATAGTGTTTTAAGTTAAGCAAACAAGAGTTTACAGGCACAGTTTTTAACGGATAAGATGAAAAATATACGCAATTTTTGCATTATTGCCCACATTGACCATGGGAAAAGCACTTTGGCAGACCGTCTTTTAGAGTTTACCAAAACCATTACAGAACGTGAGATGCAGGCACAAGTCCTTGATGACATGGATTTGGAAAGAGAGAGGGGTATTACCATCAAGAGCCACGCTATCCAGATGAACTATACCTACAAAGGCGAAAAATATGTTTTTAACCTCATAGATACACCCGGACACGTAGATTTTTCTTACGAGGTGTCAAGGTCTATAGCTGCTTGCGAGGGTGTTTTACTGTTGGTAGATGCTTCGCAAGGGATAGAGGCACAGACCATTTCTAACTTGTATTTGGCTTTAGAAAATGGCTTGACGGTGATTCCTGTCCTTAACAAAGTGGACTTACCCGGTGCAATGGTAGAGGAAGTAAAAGACCAAATGCAAGACCTGTTGATGTGTGAACGTGAGGAGATTATCCACGCAAGTGGCAAGGCAGGTATTGGTATCGAAGATATTTTGACGGCAGTCATAGAAAGAATACCAGCCCCCAAAGGCGACCCCAATGCACCCTTACAAGCCCTTATCTTCGACTCTGTTTTCAATTCGTACAGAGGTATCGAGGTTATTTTTAGGGTAATGAATGGTACGATTAAGAAAAGAGATAAAGTAAAATTTGTGGCTACAGGCAAAGAATACGAAGCCGATGAGATTGGTATTTTGCGTTTGGAACACGACCCTTGCAACGAAATTTCGGCAGGGAATGTAGGCTACTTGATTTCGGGTATTAAAGATGCACGAGAAGTAAAGGTAGGTGATACGATTACCCAAATGAATGCCCCTGCGGAGGCTATCAAAGGTTTTTCTGATGTAAAACCAATGGTTTTTGCGGGTATTTACCCTGTGGACACAACTGAATTTGAAGATTTGAGAGAGTCCTTAGAGAAATTGCAGTTGAATGATGCAGCCTTAGTGTGGGAGCCAGAAACTTCGGCAGCCTTGGGATTCGGTTTCCGTTGCGGTTTCTTGGGTATGTTGCACATGGAAATTGTCCAAGAAAGATTGGAAAGAGAATTTGACATGACCGTCATCACCACTGTTCCGTCTGTGCAGTTCCACGCCTACTCTACCAAAGGCGAAATATTGAAAGTAAATGCCCCTTCGGATATGCCAGACCCAAATTTGCTTGACCGTATCGAGGAGCCTTACATCAAAGCCCAAATCATTACAAAAGCAGATTATGTAGGTAATATCATGTCTTTGTGTATGGACAAAAGAGGTATTATCAAAAATCAATCGTATTTGACTACCGACAGAGTAGAATTAATTTTTGAAATGCCTTTGGCAGAAGTAGTTTTTGATTTCTTTGACAAACTCAAATCTATTTCAAGAGGTTATGCGTCTTTAGATTATGAATTGATTGGTTTCAAAGAAAGTCATTTGGTGAAATTAGACATCATGCTCAATGGCGACAAAGTAGATGCCTTGTCTGCCATTGTCCACAGAGATAAAGCCTACAACTGGGGCAAACGTATTTGCGAAAAACTCAAAGAATTGTTGCCTCCACAACAATTTGAGATTGCCATACAAGCAGCTATTGGCACAAAAGTAATTGCGAGAGAAACCGTAAGGGCTTTACGCAAAGACGTATTGGCAAAATGTTATGGCGGTGATATTAGCCGTAAACGTAAATTATTGGAGAAACAGAAAAAAGGTAAAAAACGTATGCGTCAGATTGGTACGGTAGAAGTGCCACAAGAGGCTTTCATGGCGGTATTGAAAATTGACTAATTGTAGCTTATTTTAGATTTATTGGTCATAATGAACCCGTTATTTAGAACTTCATTTTATTTAGAAAATAAATTTTCTAAATAAAATGAAGTTGTTTATTTTCAACGCATAAAAATATGAAAAGCAACTTTGAGTGATATAAAAGTAATACTACTTATAATTGGTATTAGCACCAACAATGCTGTTTGTTTTAAGGGCTAATTGGTATAAAATAAATAAATTGCCTACAAGCAACTTGTATTTATGATAACACAAACTTTACATCAACTCCGTTTTGATAATGTGTTTCAATGCCTTTAACATACGGAAAATATCAAAAATTTCTTCTCGTGAAGCATCATAATTTTGGCTAATACAATATTCTTTGCCATTCAAGACCATAAAATTCCAAATCAAGCCTACAATATACAAGCCATACACAGGTTTTGTACCATTATTATCAGCTTGCACCACTAACATAGCAGCAAGGGCTTGGGCATCGGGTTGTCCGTCATTATCTACACTGCGTTTATACTCGTGCATACAGAAAAAAGGTTTGTCTGGGTCTCGAAAACCTTTGGCTATCATACCATCAACAATACCTGATAATTCGTAATCTCCTACAATGCCCTTTAAAGGTCTTTCTAAAAAGTAACCAATAGTACGGTCATCAAATTTGGCAACCATAAAAATAGGGCTAATAAATTTATTTTCTAATTCATATTCATTCCAACCCTTACCTCCCCATTTTAAAGGTTGTTGTAAATCTAAAAGTTGTTGTTGTTCATAGTTGCTAATTTCTATGGTTTGGGCTAAATCCTGCCATTTTTTTAGTGAAGGGTAGTCCATATCTAAGATTTGTCTAATCCCAAAGGCATTGTCTAATTTGGTCAGTGTCCAATCTTTGAAAGTGGCGGTTTGCATAGTGGTAAGAGGTTTTTGTTATAAGCAAAGATACAAAATTTGCTTGTCTGTGTATTTTTTTCTTTTTGATGCTTTTGTAGTTACTGTAAAAGTGTGTAACTTTATAGAAAAAATTATGCAAAATATTTATTTAGAACGAATTACAATACATCCCGATGTATGTCATGGTAAGCCTTGTGTGCGAAATATGCGGTGGACTGTGGAGATAATTTTGGATATGTTGTGTGCAGAAATGACTGTTCAAGAAATTTTGGAAGACCACCCCGAATTGGAAAGAGAGGATATTATAGCTTGTTTGCAGTATGCAAAACTCTTAGCTATGGGAACAGTATTGCCCTTACAAAAAGCTGCCTAACTATGAAAATACTGTGTGATGTGCATATAACTTATAAAGTTGTTAAGTTATTGATAGACAAAGGTATAGAGGCTGTTCATATCAATCAAATTTTAGACAAATGGTTTACCAAAGACCATGAGATTAGTTACTATGCAGACCTACATGACTACACAGTCGTAAGTAAAGATGCCGATTTTAAAGACAGCCATTTATTAAGAAACACGCCCAAAAAACTCATCAAAATCAATTTGGGTAATATCTCTAACAAAGAGTTATTGGTTATTTTTGATGCACATTGGCAGTCTTTTGAAAAGATAACAGAGCAAGGTAAGTGTTTGATAGAAGTGAATGCAGATAGTATTACTGTTTTACTATAGGTTTTCTCTGTGTTACTTGTTTGTGTGTTTTTATAAAAAAGCATTTTTGCTTTATTCATTTATGAAATATCACCTGAAGGCAACTTCAAATGGAGAGTTGACTTTAGGTGAATGAATAATAATATTGTATTTGTAATTAAGGGCAACTCAAATCCACATTTTGACAAGTATCAAAATCATATTTATCTACACTATTTTCAAAAATTGTGGCTAAACTAATGGTGGCTTGGGGGCTGTTAGGTAAATTTTGAACAAAGAACAACTCTGTTTTGTGTTCTTTGCCCAATTTATCTGTGCAGCGAAAAAACGGTTCTTGTTTACTAAAAACCTTGTAAATGTGTGAGTTCGCAAAAGTTTCATCTTTTGATGCGTGAGGGCTTACATTATCTTTGTTATAGACAACAATAGTTTTGTAAATGAGTTGAAAATCTTTGTAGTTTTCATTCGTATCAAACAAATAAATAGGTAGCAAAACAGCTAAACGGCTGATACTGTGGGCTATTTTATCTGTAATTCCTTGCAAACCGCCATCACCATACGGTTCTAAGGTTTCTTTCATTTCTATAATCACGAAATAAAGAGTGGTGCAGCTTAAAAAGGCAAGGGCTTTTTCACCTTTCTTAATTCCTTGTGCAGCAGAAAAAATTTGCCCTTCTTTTTCCAAATCAATTACCCAAGAAGTAGGATAATTTTCGTCTGTACTAATAGGAATTGCATCAATGATTAAAGAGGCTAACTTACCATTGTGTTTGTTTTTATCTTCTGTTATTTCATAAGGCACATTGTCGGCATTGAGAGGCACAAGAAACTCGGTAGCTAAAAAATACTCTTGTACTCTTTTTCTGTTTTCTACAAACCCATTAACTATTTTCTTTGCCATTTTCTGCCTGATTTTGGGTTTGATAGATATAATCTTTCAAAATGTTGGCGGTGTTTCGCACTTTGTCTTCTGCCTCTTTGAAGTCCCTAAAAAATACACCAAAATCTGTCATAGGGTACTCTTTAATAGCCTCGCCATTGAAGAAATACGTGGCATAATCACTGTGTTTCAGGGTGTCTTTGTCGGTGTTATTAGGACTAATGGTTAGGTTGTGTTCTTTGATAATTTTTTCTACATCTTCGCCTTTTTCATGCAGTAGTGTAATGTGTGCGTGGTTATTGACAGCCTCTGCCATGAGGGGGCTGTGGGTAGTGAATAGCACTCTGTTGTTATTTCTGTTGGCAAATCTCACCAAAATATCTAATAATTTGATTTGGTTTTCGGGGTGCAGATTTTCTTCGGGTTCGTCTATAATCAAAAAATTATTGCTTTCCTCTGCCCAATATTTAAGGTACAAATACAACAAAGTGAGTTGATTAACAGACGTAGAAGTTTGGTACATTTCCAAGACTGTTTTGTCATCTACCTTAAACCCAAATTCAGAATTGCCGATACCTTCTACATTTTCTACGCCTATGCTGCCTTGCATGAGTTTTTCTAAATCTGCTATCAAATCTATATAAAACGGTTTGATTTTAGACTTTGAGGAAAGACTATTGAGTTTATCTAACACACTGTCCACTGCGGAAGTGTGGCGTTTTTTGGTAAGGAATTTTATTTTTTCTACATCTGCTGGATTTTTCCGTACAATTTCACCTATTTCTTTTCTTTCTTGTTCATAACCTTTGCTTAAATATTTGTAATAGGAAGGGAGAAAAGTACGAGAAGAAGGAAGAAAAAAATTGTGTGGTATAAAGTTTTCAGAAAATAAATGAAATAAATTTGCCCCACTATTTTGAAGTATTCTTATAAGGTTTTCTGAATCATGAGGACTATAATCATATGCTCTTATCATTTTAAAATAGCTTTTGAAATAGTTTACAAATTCTTCTTCATTAAAAGGCTTTTCCAACTTTTCTAAACTTATTTTTATGATATTTCTATTAACAACTCTTTCATAGAGAAAATAATGACTTATCACGTTATCATTATTGGGAAATATTAATGCAGTTTTATTTGTATTCTTATCAAAAGGAATAACTAAGTCTAATACAATTTCTGAACTGTTTATGATACCAAGTAGATTTAGAGAATATTTTTTTAAGGTGTAATTATAAACTTCTAAAAGTTCTTTTATTTCTAATTCATAATAACCTATATCTTCAGTAATAATTTTATTTAAGTAATTATCTATTTCAAATTCAATAGCCTTTTCAAACTCACTGAACAAATACCAAATCACCTGCGAAACATACGTTTTCCCACTGTTATTATAGCCCACAAAAGTATAGAACCGTTTGGTAAGGTCTATTTCACTTTTTTTCTTGATTGCCCCTAAGTTCTTGATGACTAATTTCATGGTGTTTTGTGTTGCGGTAGTTGCAAAAATAAAAAAGAAATTGTGTAAAGTAGGTAGTTTAGGCAATAAATTACAAAGATAGGTTTTGTTAAAAAACCTTAACCCACCCCACCATTGCCCCAAATTCCCTAACTTGCTTTTCGTACCTTATTCATTTATCAAATGACCAAAACCATTCTCTATTGGTGCTGTTGTGTGTTGGCTGTATTGCCCGCATTAGCACAAAAAAAACCTCAACAACCCTCTGCTAATCAAACACTTACGCAGTACGACACCACACAACTTAACTACTTGCAGTTCCGCAATATCGGGGCTTTTCGTGGGGGAAGAAGTGCTGCGGTTTGTGGCATAGACGGCAAGCCCAATGTGTATTTGATGGGTAGCGTAGGCGGCGGCGTGTGGAAAACCACAGACGCAGGCAACTCCTGGATAAACATTTCAGACGGCTATTTTGGTGGCTCTGTGGGTGCAGTGGCAGTTGCCCCATCAGACGAAAACATTATCTATGTAGGTGGTGGCGAAAAGACTGTAAGAGGCAACGTATCCCACGGTTACGGTGTGTGGAAAAGCTATGACGGGGGCAAAACGTGGGAAAGTATCGGCTTGCAAACCACCCAACGCATTTCTCGTTTACGTATTCACCCCAAAAATCCTGATATTGTGTATGCAGCCGTTATGGGGCATTTGTTCGGGGCAAACGAAGAACGTGGCGTGTACCGCACCACAGATGGCGGTAAAACTTGGCAGAAAGTCCTGTATGTGAACAACTTAGCTGGTTGCGTAGATTTGGCATTGGACAGCAGCAACCCTCGTGTGTTGTTCGCAAGTATGTGGCGTGTGCAACGTACTCCGCACAGTTTTGAAAGTGGTGGCGAAGGTTCGTCTTTGTGGAAAAGCACAGACGGAGGTAGCACTTGGAAGAACATTTCAGACAAAAAAGGCTTGCCCAAAGGCACTTGGGGAATTTCTGGCGTTACCATTTCGCCTGTGAACCCGAACAGAGTTTGGGCTATTATAGAAAATGCCGAAGGTGGCGTTTTCCGTTCTGATGACGGAGGCGAAAATTGGCAGAAAACCAATGAAGAACGCAAACTTCGCCAAAGGGCTTGGTACTATTCACGCCTCTATGCCGACACGAAAGACGAGGACAAGTTGTATGTCTTGAACGTAGATTTTCACGTAAGCAAAGATGGCGGAAAGACTTTTGAGGATATTAACACGCCACACGGCGACCACCACGATTTGTGGATTTCGAGCCAAAACAACAATTTTATGATTATTGGCGATGACGGTGGCGGACAAGTGAGTTTGGACGGAGGCAAAAACTTTTCTACCTACCACAACCAACCCACTGCCCAATATTACCGAGTTACGACAGATAACCAATTTCCTTACCGCATTTACGTTGCCCAACAAGACAACACGACTTTGCGAATAGCTCACCGCACCAACGGCGGCGGCATTACGGAAAGAGATTGGGAAGTAACCGCAGGCGGAGAAAGTGGCTGGATAGCACCTAAGCTCGACAATCCAAATATTGTGTATGGAGGCAGTTATGGCGGTTTTTTGGAAAGACTTGACCACAGCACAGGGCAAAGCCGAATAGTGGATATTTACCCCAACAACCCGATAGGAGATGGAGCTAAGGCAATGAAATACCGTTTTCAGTGGAATTACCCTATTTTCTTTTCGCCACACGACAGCAATGTGTTGTATGCAGGTGGAAATTGCTTGTTCCGCACTACCAACGAAGGGCAAACTTGGGAGAAAATTAGCCCCGATTTGACTACCAACGACACCACCAAACAAGTTTCCACAGGGGGCAGCATCACGAAAGACAATACAGGCGTAGAATATTACTGCACGATTTTCACCGCAGCCGAAAGTCCGTTGGAAAAAGGCGTAATTTATACAGGTTCTGATGATGGATTGGTTCACGTTACGACTGATAATGGCAAAAATTGGCAAAATATTACGCCACCCAAAAACTTATTGCCCGAATTTGCCCAAATCAATAGTTTGGAAATTCACCCTACACAAAAAGGTACAATGTATGTGGCTGCCACTCGTTACAAACTCAATGATTTTCAGCCTTATTTGCTCAAAACTATGGACTACGGCAAAACGTGGACAAAAATCACGAATGGCATTGATAATCAACATTTTACAAGGGTAATTCGTGCAGACAAAGAAAAGGCAGGTTTGTTGTTTGCAGGAACGGAAACAGGCTTATACATTTCGTTTGATGATGGGGCAAATTGGCAGAAATTCCAACTTAATTTGCCGATTACACCAATTACAGATTTGGCAATTAAAGACAATGATTTAATCGTAGCAACGCAAGGGCGTAGTTTGTGGTTGATAGACGATTTTAGTCCTTTAAAACAGTTGCAACCCACTATCAAAACGGCTAATTATCAACTATTTACGCCAAGAAAAACTTACCGTTTTGGCGGTGGCAATTACGAAAATCCTAAGTTAAACGGAAAGAATTTGCAAGGAGGCGTATTGGTGCAATATTACCTTAAAAACAAGGCAGATAGTACGCAAGTGGTTAGCTTAGAATTTTTGACCGCAGCAGGCAAAACCATTCGCAAATTTGCGTCTAATGCCAAAGAAAAAGCCGACCAACTCGACACAAAGACAGGAGGCAACCGTTTTGTGTGGAATATGCGTTATCCTGATGCCGAAAAAGTGGAAAAAATGTTGTTGTGGGGTGGCGGTTTACAAGGGGCAATGGTTGTGCCTGACCGTTATATCGTAAAATTGAAAGTGGGCAAAGACAGCACCCAAACAGAGTTTGAAATTGTGAAAGACCCTCGTTTGACTACTACGCAAGCAGAATACCAAAAACAATTTGACTTTTTGATGGAAATTAACCAAAAATTGACTGAAACTCACAAGGTCATCAAGCAGTTGCAGAGTGTGAAAGAACAGTTGGCAGCCTACCAAAAGAATTTGGATAGCCAACAGCACAAAGACATAGCGGAAAGTATCAAGGCATTGGACAAAAAACTAACGACCATAGAAGAAACTTTGTACCAAACAAAACTGCGTAGTTCGCAAGATATGTTGAATTTCCCTATCAAACTGAACAATAAATTGTCGTGGTTAGTAAACGTGGCAGGTGCGGGCGATTACCAACCGACAGACGCAGCCGTAGCCGTAAAAAATGAAGTAACAACGCTGATAAACAATGCCTTAGCTCAATACAAAAAAATCATTGGTGAAGACGTGCCTGCATTGAACCAACAGATTAAGGCGAAGGGGATTGAGGCAGTGGTAGTAAAAGCCCCCTAATCGGAGTGCCGAACCACCCCGAAAGGGGTAATAAAAAACTTCGGCAGTGGCTTAGGCAGCCCCGTCAAGACCCTGCCGATAGTTTTTAATAATCAAAAAAATGATTATCTTTGCTTAATAACCTCATCAATTTATGGATAATAGCCTGAATATCAAATTTCCATTAGATATGGCTTTGTATTTCGTGCAAAGTCTGCCGACTGATTACCAAAACGCAATCTTGCAAATGCTATTGAACAAAACACAAGAAAAAGCAACAACCTCTCAAAAACTCCCTTTTGAGTACGGGGCTGCAAAATCCGCTATTTTATATGTTGCCCCAGATTTCAATGCACCTTTGGAAGATTTTAACGACTATATGTGATGAAAATCTTATTGGATACGCATATTTTTCTTTGGTATATGCACGCAGATAGTTAATTATCGGCTGCAAATAGGGCTTTAATCGCAAATCCTACACACGAAAAATTTTTGAGTGTGGCAAGTATTTGGGAAATGGCTATCAAAATTAACTTAGGGAAACTAAAATTAGACCGAAATTTAGAAGACATTGTACCTGATAACCTACCCTTGCTTCCTATTTTGCCCAAACATATTTTTGCAGGCTTGGCTTTTCCACTCTACCACAAAGACCCTTTTGATAGGTTATTGATTGCACAAGCCAAAAGTGAAAATATGTTTGTGATAACCAATGATGATAGTTTTAGTCTGTATTAAGTACAGTTACTGCAAAACTGGTAGGTTGGTTTTAAAAAAACTTTGGCAGTGGTTGATAGCCCCTGCCGATAGTTTTTTTACTTACATTATCCCTAAAAAAATCTATCACAATTTGCCAAACTCCCAACAATTCGGGCAAGTTTGAGAGGGTGTTTATGTATGAAAAATTACCAAGTGAAATTAGCTAATGGTCTTATAATAAAACTTTTAAAAGTTTTGGAGTCATAGATTTTGTATAAATAATTTGACTAATTATCTTGTCCAAAATAATAGAGATAATAAATGACCAAGTACGCAATTATCACAGGGGCATCGGGCAGTATTGGTACAGCCTTGACAAAAGCCTTTCAAGAAAAGGGCTATAAAGTAATAGGGCTTGACCGACAAGACGGAGGAAAAGCAGATTTTTTTGAGGTAGTAGATTTGAATGAATTGGTAGAAAAACCTGCCGTTTTAACAGATTTACTCACCAAAATACAAAGGATTGTGCAAAATGGACAATTACACGCCCTTGTCAATAACGCAGCCGAACAGTTGCTAAACCCTACCGAAACCCTAAGCCTTACGCAGTGGCAACGCACAATGAATGTGAACTTGACTGCACCGTTTTTGCTTTCACAAGGTTTGTTGCCTTTGTTACAAGTAGCGAAGGGTAGTATTGTCAATATTGCAAGTATTCATCAGACTTTGACTAAACCGCAATTTGTGGCGTATGCAACCAGCAAAACGGCTTTGGTAGGGCTTACACAAAGTATGGCGGTAGATTTGGCAGGTAAAATTCGTGTAAATGCCATTAGTCCTGCTGCCGTAGAAACACCTATGCTGAAGGCAGGTTTTCCGAATGAAAATGATTACCAACAACTGAACCACATACACCCCGTTGGGCGAATAGGACAGCCCGAAGAAGTGGCAGCCTTAGCTCTTTTTTTGTGTTCTGCTCAAGCTGGTTTTATTAATGGGGTAAATATGGCAATAGATGGCGGTATTAGTCATGTATTAAAGGATTTGTAGTAAAAAACTCACCCCTACCCTTCCAACTCAGTTGCTCTCCATTTGGAGAGGGGGATATTTTACGTAAATTTTTACCTTGTAAAGGTAAAAAAAAGCCCCTCTCAAAATGGAGAGGGGGTAGGGGGTGAGGTAACTAAGCTATTTCCATTTGTTTTACATTTTCGGCAATTTCTAATCTGCCTTCTGTGGCATTGATTACTTGTTCTACAGACACATTAGGGGCTGTTTCTAATAGCCTGAATCCGCCTTGTGGTAATACATCTAATACACCCAATTCGGTTACAATTTTTTTCACACAACGCAAACCCGTAATAGGCAAAGTACACTGTTTCAGTAACTTAGATTTTCCGTCTTTGCTAACGTGCTGCATGGCTACGATAATATTTTTGGCAGAAGCTACCAAGTCCATAGCTCCGCCCATGCCTTTTACCATTTTGCCCGGTATTTTCCAGTTAGCAATATCGCCGTTTTCAGATACCTCCATAGCTCCCAAAATGGTAAGGTCTATGTGTCCGCCTCTAATCATAGCAAAACTATCTGCCGAACTAAACAAACTTGCCCCTTTGGTCATCGTAATTGTCTGTTTACCTGCATTGATAAGGTCTGCATCTACCTCGTCTTCTGTAGGAAACTGTCCGATACCCAACAAACCATTTTCAGATTGTAGGACTACATTCATGCCCGTAGGTATGTAGTTAGCAACTAAAGTAGGAATACCAATTCCCAAATTTACGTAATAACCCTCTCTTACTTCTTGTGCAATACGTTTGGCAATACCGTTTTTATCTAACATAGTTGTTGTAATTGGTTAATTTTGATAAGTGTACATTTGCCTTTAGGCGAATGGTTTGATAACGACATTATTTATTTGTACCACAGACTTCAGTCTGTGATTTTAATTCAACACAGACTGAAGTCTGTGGTACAAATTACAATTTTCTACAAATTTAAAATGTCTGTATCAAAGTCAAATTATTCGCCTAAAGGCAAATATACAACTTATTATAGTTGTTGTACCCAACAAATAGTTGGACTATTCGTAATTCGTAATTAATCATTCGTAATTTTTTAAGCCATGAGTTATTTTGTTGTAGATGTGGAGGCTGATGGGGCTATTCCGCACAAATATTCTATGGTGTGTTTTGGGGCGGTGTTAGTAGAACCTTCATTGGCTACTACCTTTTACGGAAAAGTACAACCCATTTCTACCGAATGGAATCCCGAAGCCTTAGCCATAAGTGGTTTTACACGCCAAGAACATGAAAGTTTTGATGAGCCAAAAATGGTTATGGAACAATTTGCTGCGTGGTTGGCTACACACTCTAAAGGCAGACCTATTTTTATCAGTGATAACCCCGCCTTTGATTGGCAGTGGATAAACTACTATTTTCATTATTTTTTAGGCAAAAATCCCTTTGGTTTTTCTGCCCGAAGAATTGGCGACTTGTACTGTGGTATGAAAATGGACGCAAGCCTCAACCAAGAATGGAAAAAACTGTACCGCAAAACCACCCACGACCATAACCCCGTAAATGATGCGAAGGGCAATGCAGAAGCATTATTAGCCATGAAAAAAATGGGATTGAAAATTTAATCTTTATTTTCTTTTATTTTTGACCTTGTTAGTGTCGTGCCTTAAAATGTTATACGATTGTCAAGGTCTTCGACCATTGCCAAC
>CANGYA010000075.1 GCA_947457925.1 Cytophagales bacterium
CAGTTATCAGTCATCAGTGAATACTAAAAAGTCAATAGAGTTAGTAGTAGTAGATGCCTTAGGCAGAGAGGTTTACAAAGAAACTTCACAAAGCCAGAGTTTACGCACTAACTTGAATGTGAGCCAGTTGGCTGCGGGAGTGTACTTAGTAAAAGTGCAAGACGGCGAGCAAACAGCTACAAAAAGGTTGGTGGTGGAATAAGTTTCAGTGAGCAGTTATCAATAAGCAGTTATCAGTTTTCAGTATAAAATTGGTAACTGTTTATTGTTTATTGGTAACTGATAATTGTTTATGTAATTCATTACATTGAGCCAATAACTCTGGGAAAAATTCCAAAAAGTCTGCCTCATACAACGCATAATCTTTGTTCAAATCTTGTAGGGCATTCTCTAAATCTTTGCGGTGGG
The DNA here is from genome assembly GCA_947457925.1 of Cytophagales bacterium. GTDB lineage: Bacteria > Bacteroidota > Bacteroidia > Cytophagales > Thermoflexibacteraceae > JAAFKA01. The sequence continues at coordinate 409 of CANGYA010000075.1, forward strand.
CAGACCTGCGAGAGAGATTCTGTAAGGCACGTTTTACTCCATAGTCCTCTTTGTAATAAAAAAGCCAATTTCGGGCTATCATTTCAGGTAAATATTCTTGCATAACTATCGGCAAAAATTCTGTGTACTTTTCTAAAACCACATAAACTTCTTGGCAAAAATCATGTAAACTTTGCGTAGAATATTTTGACCAATGCACACTTAAAAAATGGTCGTAAAAAACATCTACAATCACAGGCGAATATTTTTGAAAATTAGGTCTAAGCCTTTGCACACTTTGCCGTACTCTTGGGTGTGTGTCTGTGAAAGCATCAATTTCATGGTGCAATTTGATGCCTTGTTGAATAGGCAAAGGCAGGTGTTGCCAAGTAGTTTTACGCACAAAATCCGCAATGAAATTGCCCACCATAATCCCTTCATGATGTTGCGATAAAAATAAGTGGGCTAAGTAATTCATGGTGGTAATGGTTAAAATTGGGTGTTTTTCAATTTAGTAAGTAAAAAGATAAAAAAAAGTACACTCGTCTTTAGGCGAATACATTGACTATCATTGATTCGCCTGAAGGCGAATCTACTAATATAACTTTTGCCTTACAGCTAACGTAGAGGCTATCCAAACTTTGCCTGTACCACTGAAAGTTTGTAACACACCTTCGCCACTTTTGAGAGAACCAACAAGGGTTTTTGCCGATTTTTCTACCTTAAAATTGACATCACCTGTCCGTAACAAAGCAAAAGTACCATCTACAGTCAATTTATCGTTATTCAAATCTATACATTCCAATTCGTCCACAGGCACAGGCGAATGGAAAATAGCAATGCCACTTCCTTCTACTTTTGTTTGAAACAGCCCTTCGCCACCCAACAAAGCCGAAGAAACATTACTTTGCATTTCCGAAGTAACTTTTAGGTTACCTATACCAGCAAAAAACAGTCCTTTATCGGCTATCAAACAGTCATTTTCTATTTCTACAATCAAAAAATTCTTGCTGTTCATAGGCTCTAAATGCACTTCGCCTGTCCCTTTAATCTCTGTTAAGGACATAGATTCGCCAGCAGCAGCACGTTTTAACATACTCCCCAAGCCTGTGGCAGAGGAGGTAGTTGAAATACTCAAATTGCCGTGCATATAATGTAACCAACCCGGTTCTATCTGAATAGCCCCATTTTGTAGCTTAAATTTAATATGATACGCATATTTGGGGTCTTCGTACCGATACATTGGCACTTCGTTGGGTGCTATGCCCACCAATGCTTTTTTAAAAATATGTTCAACAACCTCTATTTTTACGCCTTGTTGTTCATGTTCATCAATAATTTGTGCGACTAATTTGTATTTAGACATAATGAAGGAAATGTTTAAAGAAATGCTATTGTTGTAAAAATAGGTTTTAGTCTATCGAAAACAAAAAAGCTGTAATGTAAATTATAGGTTTTTTGCCTCAAAATTTTTAGTAAATACGAACATACATAGAAAATTGCTTTTTATTCATTTTAAAGTAATCGTAACAAAAAATCTGTGCAAATCTGTACAATCTGTGTTATCAGTGTACTAATAATTTTTTCAAAAAGGTAAATTTATCACATAAAATTGCTTGTTAATTTTGATACGAAAAATTTAAATAAAGACCATTGTTTTGCGACAAACAACAGCTAAAAGTTTTATTGTCATTGATTTGTTCAAAAATGAACAAAAAATTTCGTTTTCGCACATTTTTAACAAATGATAAAATAGCAACTATTTGATTATCAGTTAATTAAATTTTTGGTGTTTTATTTGTAAACGTAAAGAAAATGTAATATCTTTCTTACACATTTGTTTACAAAGTTATCACACCTATCATGCAATTAGAAATTAAGAACCTCTCAAAAACCTATTCAAATGGTGTTCATGCCTTGAAGGGTATCAACCTTACAATCCCAAAAGGAATGTTTGGTTTATTAGGACCTAATGGTGCGGGAAAATCCTCACTCATGCGTACCATTGCCACACTGCAAGAAGCCGATACAGGCAGTATTCAGTTAGGCAATTTAGATGTACTCAAAGAAAAAAACGAAGTGCGAAAAGTATTAGGTTATTTGCCCCAAGAGTTTGGTGTTTATCCAAAAGTTTCGGCAGAAACAATGCTTGACCATATCGCCAGCCTCAAAGGAATTACGAACAGCAAAGAACGAAAAGATATTGTAACGGCACTTTTACAAAAAGTAAACCTTTCACACGCCAAAAGCAAAAATTTAGGCACGTATTCTGGCGGTATGAAACAACGATTTGGCATTGCACAAGCACTATTGGGCAACCCCCAACTCATTATTGTAGATGAACCCACCGCAGGACTTGACCCCGCAGAACGTAACCGTTTTCATAATTTATTGAGTGAAATTGGCGAAAATACTATTGTTATTCTCTCTACGCACATTGTAGAAGACGTGAGTAATTTGTGTAAAGACATGGCTATCATCTGTTTAGGCGAAGTGATGGCACAAGGACACCCCAAAGACCTCCTCAATGATATGCAAGGCAAAGTGTGGAAAAAATTGATTGACCGCCAAGCAATTAACCAATACCGCAACCAACAAGACTACAAGGTCATCTCTACGCACTTACACGAAGGCAAAACGCAAATTCACGTCATAGCAGATGCCCGACCAGAGCAAAGTTTTGAGCCTGTGGAAGCTACCTTAGAAGATGTCTATTTTGCAACTATTTCTAAGAAGGTGGATACGATTACGATTTAGTATTGTGTTGGAAATACAATAATGGTATTTTAATCGTACAAATATTTTAGAGGCTTTGCTTATTTCCGTTTTGGTATTTGCTGTTCAAATCAGGCATTTTACCAAAAATCTTGGGCATTTTGTTGATGCTGGGCTGTTTCGGCTACCTTATCAATTTTGTAGGCTTTTCTTTGCTACGTAATTTATTAGCCCTCCCTATGGGAAGGGTGGGGTAATAACAAAAATAGGTATAAATTTTATTGGCAATAATGCAATTTTACAATTTGTAAGTTCTTGTAAATTTGTTGCAAGTCGTCTATCTCAAGGCTGTCAAATTGTTTAGAAACGTAGGCAGTATAGTTATTATTGGTGTCTTTTTCCATAATAACAAAACGCCAATTTTGCCCAATGATGTAAGCTCCACGCATAATGTTAGTTTCGTTGATAGCAATTCCTGCCAAAAGTTCGGCAAAAAGTTGGTCTTCAACGTCTTTTGCTCCTAAGTTGGGTTTGAATTCTTGGATAAAAAAATAAGGTTTTTCGGGTTCTTTAAATCCGACAGCCACCATATAATCAGCAAAACCATTAAACTCAACACCATTTACAGTAGCTTTTAGGCTTGCATGATAAAAGTCATTGATTTTTTTGCTAGCGAATTTAACTTTATTCAAAAGAGGTGCAAGAAATTTCATTTTGAGGTCTTCCTCAGAATAAGAAGGCAAAATAAGATAGTGTTCATCAATAAGTTGTTCCAAAAAACTTGCATCAAGGTCAGATACGGTATAATCTGCATCAAACCATGATTTAAACTTTTCGAAATTTTTGCTTTTCTCTAAGTTCACAATTTTGGTAAGTTCAGCGAAACTGATATTTGAAAATAAATAAGATTTTTGCATAATTTTTATTGATTTACTATTACAAAAATACAAAAACCAACTTTAAAAAACAAAATAAAATATGTTCAAAGAAATTTTCCTTTTTGAGTTGCGGTATCGTATGACACGCCCCGCCACCTATCTTTATTTCCTTATCTTCTTGTTGTTGCCTCTTTTGGCGGTAATGACTGACAACGTACAGATTGGGGCATCTTCGGAAAAAGTGCTAAAAAATGCACCTGTTGTTATTGGTACGTATATGGGTATTTTGAGTGCCTTCGGTATTCTTGTAGCTTCGGCTATTATGGGTGTGCCTGTCTATCGTGATATTGAACACAAAACAAACACCTACTTTTTTGCCTTGCCCATCTCCGAAAAATCGTATTTGATGGGACGTTTTTGGGGTTCTTTTGTGGTCTTGGCATTTACATTTTTAAGTGTAGGTACGGGTATTATCGTGGGTGCGTGGTTGGCACAACTGTTCAACTTAGTACCTGCCGAAAGGTTTGGTGACTTCAATTTCATGCACTACCTCATGCCCTATCTTACATTGGTACTGCCTAATTTGTTTTTGAGTGGCACTATTTTCTTTGCTTTGGTGGCTCTTACTCGCAATATCTTTGCTGCTTATGTAGGCAATGTAGTGATGTTAATGACTTACCTCTTAACAGCTCAATTATTATCAAATCTTGACAATAGAGAAATGGCGGTAATGTTGGACATCTTCGGTATTCGTGCTTTCAATGATGTAGTGCGTTATTGGACTGTTCCCGAACAAAACACGCAATTTGTGGGACTTTCAGGCTTGTTTTTGTATAACCGTTTGTTATGGATAGGTGTAAGTTTAGTGTTTTTAGTGGCATTGGTAGTTAGATTTGATTTTCAAAAATTCTTAGCTACAACTACTGCCTCTACCAAAAAGAAAACAGCTAACGAAGAAAAATCTGGTTTTATATCTTTGGCTACACTACCTAAAGTACAACAACATTTTTCATTAGGTTTAGATATTCGTAGAATGTTTAGCTTTGCCGTTTTGGAGTTCCAACAAGCTATTAAAAATCCGTATTTTTTGGCAATGTTGTCTTCGGCAGTCATTTTCTTATTCGTAGATTGTTGGTATGGAGATGAAAAATATGGCACAACTTCTATGCCCATTACCTACATTATGTTAGATGCTAAAAGTGGTACTTTTTCGCTATTATTTTTTATTATTATCATTTTTTATACAGGCGAAATGGTATTTAAAGATAGAATACTAAATTTTGCGAATATTTCAGATGCTTTTCCTGTGCCTAACTGGTTATTATATGGCTCAAAGTTTTTGGGAATGGTGTATATCTGCGTATTTTTGGTTTTGTTGCCTATGTTGGTGGGTATGACAGTCCAGACTTTGAAAGGCTATTTTAACTATGAAATCGGTGTTTATTTAGTTGATTTACTGTTATTTACATTGCCTTCTTATATTACTTTAGCAGCACTTTCTTTCTTTATTCAGTTATTGGTAAACAATAAATTTGCAGGGTACTTTTTGGTGGCTGCTTTTTGGTTAGTATTATTAGGACTAAATTTAGCAGAATATAACTTTTTATTGTATCGTTTTAGCGAAGTGCCTAATTATCTGTATTCAGATATGAATGGTTTTGGGCATTTCGTTACACCTGTTTTGTCTTTTCATGGCTATTGGTTGGCTGTGAGCATGGTGTTATTAATCATAGGTAGCTTGTTTTGGGTACGAGGCATAGATGCTCCTTTTGGCGAAAGAATACAATTAGCTTTTCGCCGTATGAATGGTACAGTAAAAGTTAGCTTGAGTGTTTTTGTGCTAATAGCCACAGGCTTAGGTGCTTGGATTTACTACAATACTGCCGTATTGAACAAATATTTGACTGCCGAAGATACCAGACAAATACAAATTAATTATGAAAGAAAATACAAAAAATACCAATTTACGCCACAACCCAAAGCTACAGACGTGAAGATGTATGTAGATTTATTCCCAGAAGATAGGCAAGCCAAAATTAAAGGCGTGTTTAAGATTTGGAATGAACACAACAAAGCCATAGACACATTGTTTTTAACTGTGCCACCGAACACACAACTGAATACGTTGAAAATAGATAATGCAGAGTTGGCGTTGGTGTTAGATGACAAAGAAGTGAGATTTAGAGCCTACAAACTCATAAAACCTTTACAACCACAAGATACTGTTACCTTAGAATTGGGTATTGATTTTGGTTTCAAAGGCTTTGTGAATAGTGGTTTCAATGAAGACTTGGTGTATAATGGTACGTTTTTTAGCACCAGCACTGTATTTCCTTCCATGGGCTATAATGATAGATTTGAGTTGAGCAGCGACAAAGAACGTAAGAAAAACGGCTTGCCCGAAAAGAAAGATGCTTTACCAGACATCAATGATGAGTATTACAAAAATGTAGGGTTTATTGGTAGAGAATCGGATTTTGTAACTTTTGAGGCGGTGATTAGCACTGCACCCGACCAAATAGCCATTGCCCCTGGGTATTTGCAAAAAGAGTGGACAGAAAATGGTCGCAAATATTATCACTATAACATGGGCGAAGCCAAAGACTTTTTGTTTTTCAATATTGTATCGGCTCGTTATGATGTTTTGAGAGATAAATGGGTGAGCAAAGACGGCAAAACAATAAACATAGAGATTTACCACCACCCTACGCACAAAAGCAATTTGTCGCACATGGTAGAGAGTATCAAGGCTTCTTTGGAGTATTACTCAACGAATTTTTCGCCGTACCAACACAAACAAATGCGTATTTTGGAGTTTCCACGCTACGCTACTTTTGCCCAATCTTTTGCTAATACAGTGCCGTATGCCGAAAGTTTTGGTTTTGTGGCAGATTTTTCTGACCCTAACGACACCGATTATGCCTATTTCGTAACAGCTCACGAGGTAGCTCACCAATGGTGGGGACACCAAGTTATGCCAAGAGCTACAAAGGGCAACGGTTTTGTATCTGAAACTATGTCGGAGTATTCGGCACTAATGGTGCAGAAAAAACGGTATGGGGCGGAACACATGAAGAAGTTTTTGAAATACGAACTTGACCGTTATTTGCGAGAAAGAGGAAGTGAGGAGAAAAAAGAACCAACTTTGTTGTTGGAAGATGGACAGTCATACATTTATTATCGCAAAGGTTCTATGGTCATGTATGCCTTAGCCGACTACATAGGCGAGGAAAATTTGAACAAACAACTGAAAACCTATGTGGACAGTGTGGCATTTACTTACAAACCTTACACAAGTTCGTTGGATTTATACAAGTATATCAAAGCTGCAATTCCCGATAGTTTACAATATTTGACTACAGATATGTTTGAAAAAATAACCTTGTATGACAACCGTACCGAAGAAGCTACCTACAAAAAAATTAGTGAAAACGAATACCAAGTTACCTTGACCGTAAACACTAAAAAAATGTATGCAGACGAAAAAGGTAATGAAACAGTGGCAGACAACCAACGTGATTTGATAGAAATAGGGGTTTTTGCAGCCGAAACCAAAGACAAAAATGGTTTGAACTATGAAAAACCTTTGTACCTACAAAAACAGTGGCTTACAAAAGGGCAGCATAAAATTACGATAATCGTAAAAGAAAAGCCCGCCAAAGCAGGTATAGACCCTTACAACAAACTGATAGACAGGGTAAGTGGGGATAATGTGAAGAATGTGAGTGAGGAGTAATCCTTTATTTGCTTGCTACTTTTAAAGATGTAAAAAAGTTGTAATCTTTTGAATTTCAAAAGATTACAACTTTTTTTTATGCACATGATACATTCATTATGTGCTATCAAGTTTTGCAGAGTTGTAATATTAATTGACTAAATTTCCTCTAATAATGCTCTTTCCGCCTTTTCTACTGCCTCAAAATCAAATCGTTGTAAAATCATTTGCATCTTTGCAGCAATAGCTTCATTACACAAATTGCCTATGCTACCCTCGTGGGTGTGTGCTACGGCTGTGGTAGGTGCAAAAGTCCCCGCAGCTATTTCGGCAGCCACTTCTCGGTAAGCATCTCTAAAAGGCACACCCGCCAGCACTTTTTGATTTAAATAATCTACACTAAAAATATATTTGTACTTTTCATCTTCCAAAATATTTTCTTTCACTCGTATTTGCTGCAAACTTAGCTGCATCATGGTCAGACAATCTTTGAGAGTAGCGAAGGCAGGCAAGAAATGTTCTTTCAACAGTTGCCAATCACGATGATAGCCCGAAGGCAAATTGGCTGTTAATAGAGCAATTTCATTGGGCAGGGCTTGTAGTTGATTGCATTTTCCACGCACCAATTCAAATACATCGGGGTTCTTTTTATGTGGCATAATGCTTGAACCTGTCGTAAATTCATCTGGAAAACTCACAAAATCAAAGTTTTGGCTCATGTATAAACAAATGTCCATTGCCATTTTGCCCACTGTAGTAGCTATATTTGCCAAAGCCACACTTGCCAATCTTTCTAATTTTCCTCTGTTCATTTGAGCATATACTACGTTGTAATTCAGGCGTTTAAATCCTAACAAGTCCGTAGTGAGTTGGCGGTTTAAGGGGAAAGACGAGCCGTAGCCCGCCGCAGAACCTAATGGATTTTGATTGGCTATTTCATAAACACTTTGCAGTAGTAACAAGTCATCTGTTAAACTTTCTGCATACGCCCCAAACCACAAGCCAAAAGACGAGGGCATAGCCACCTGAAAATGCGTATAACCTGCCAACAAAACATCTTTGTATTTTTCACTTAATACCAACAACAAATCAAATAACTCTTTGGTCGTTTCTACGACTTCTTTCAAGGCTTGGCGTGTAAATAGTTTCACGTCTAACAGCACTTGGTCGTTTCTTGACCTTCCACTATGCACTTTTTTGCCCATTTCGCCTAATTTTTGGGTCAAAAGCCACTCTATTTGCGAATGTACGTCTTCCATTTCGGGGCTAATCTGAAATTCGCCATGCACTATACTTGCATAAATAGCAATTAGTTCTTTTTTTAGTACAGGTAATTCATTTTTTTGTAATAAACCAATGTCTTCCAACATCGTAATATGTGCCAATGTGCCTAAGACATCATGTTTTGCCAATAAAATGTCTAATTCTCTGTCTTTGCCCACCGTAAAGGTTTCGACAAATTGGTGCGTAGCCACGCCTTTTTCCCAAAGTTTCATTTGTTCTGAATAGTGCTTAGATAAAAATTTAGTCAAAATTACGAATATGAACCAAAAAAACTATAAACGCCACGTACAGCACCTTTTATTCTCTTGTCCTTCTAACAAAAAGCAAAATAGTAAGTTGTTAAATAGCAAGCAAAATAACAAAAGAAGATGATATACAATCTGCATGACATTTTAGCCTTAGAAAAAAATTATAGGGCAAATCTAATTAATTCTTTAGGAGGTTTTAAAAGCCTTGTCTTGATAGGGACAAAACATACAGACGGTACACCTAATTTGGCTACTTTTAGTTCTTTATTTCACTTGGGGGCTAATCCAGCCTTGTGTGGTATCATTATTCGCCCTTCTAACCCCAACAGGAATACGTTGGACAATATTTTGACCACGCAGCAATACACCCTGAATCATGTAAACCCTACTTTCTTTAAAAAAGCCCATCAATGTAGTGCCAAATACGCAGCAGGTGTCAATGAATTTGAGTCGGTGGGACTGACAGAAGAATATTTGGAGGGCATTTTTCCGCCTTTTGTGAAAGAAAGTAACATCAAGTTTGCCTGTGAGTTGGTACAAAAAATAGACATCACTTTGAATGATACTACTTTGATGATTGGTAAAATTGTAAAAGTGATTGTGCCTGATGAATGTTGTAATCTTGATGGTTTTATTGATTTGGAAAAAGCCCAAACGGTTACTTGTAGTGGTTTAGACAGCTATCATACTACGCATAAATTAGCGAGGTTGAGTTATGCAAAAGTGGATAGAGAAGTAAGAGAAATTTAGGGGGTATAAATACTTTTGAAAAATAAAAGAAGTAACATTGCTTAACGCAATGTTACTTCTTTTCAATACGAAATTGTGTGTAAATTTGTAAAAATCTTATTTTCTATACATCACATTGTCGTAATCTTTCAAGACTTGCTCCAAAAAGTCTAAAGGTGGCAGAGGGCTATCTTGTGCCGTTAAAACTTCTTGTAGTCGTTGGTGCAGACTTTGTACTAATTGATAATTAGCTGTTTGTTTGTACGAAGCCAATACTTCTCTTATGATATTAATGTCTTTGTCATTCAACACAGCCACATTACTGAAGTACGGTTCATAGTGTTCGTCCTCAATAATATCAGCTAATTCAGGTCTATAGGTTTGAAACTTTTGGCTGTTTTTAATGACGCAAGTTCCTGCTGCCATGTCGCCAAGTCTTTGTGTATAGGTGCTGGCAGCCATAGCTATCAGGGCTATGATACCACTAAAAAGGCTTATCTCAAAGAGACGAATGAACCAACGCATAAAATAGCTGCTTATGGTAGGCGAAGTACCGTCTATTTTGATGACTTTGATGTTCATGGCTTTTTTACCAATGGTTTGTCCTTCTAATAAAATTTCGGCTACTAAATCGTAAAAAATGTAAGGTATGGCAACCAATGTCCAAGTAACTGTATCATTTATATCTAACTTGGCAAGAAGTAGTACCATACCTATAAGGTAGGCAGAGAGGATAAATCCGTCTATCAGCAAGGCAACAAACCTATCACCAATACTGGCTAATTCGTACTCAATCGTTACATTTTGAGCTGTATGAATTTTAATCTTTGGCATAATGTATTAGTGAATTTTAAAAATCATTTATAATCAAACTTAATAAGGTTTTTTAAGATTAAACCTATCTGTTTTAGTGAGTGTTTGGTTTCTCAAAGTACACCTCCACCGCAAAATATTCATTCACAACCGCCAATTCTTTGCAAGCAGCCTCCGATAGTTTGATGATTACATCATTGTTACGGTCTATGGTCGGTATTTTACCTATAATTTTCACTTTGGTTGCTAATCTGTTGGCAGAGTTGATGACTGTAATGGTAGCACCTACGGGTGCAGTGCGGTGCAGCGCTACTTTCTCGTCTGACGTTGTAGGAATTTTCACGCCTTTGCCTATTTCATAGCTTACTTTTTTGCGGTCTATTTTCTCAAAGTTCTTTTCAGAGATGGTTAATGGGGCATTGGCACTCACTTTTAATTGTTGATGAACCGCCAAGACACTTTGGGGAGTTAGTTGATTCCAAAACAGCAAACTATCCAAAGAAATTTTGTATAAATCTGCAATTTTATACAAAGTTTCGCCTTGTTGTACGGTGTGATACTTCGAGAGGTTGCCTGTAGAAATTGGTGCTGTTGGTGTAGCCGCAGGAATACGCAGTATTTGCCCTTCTTGTATATTTTGCGTAGTTAGTTGGTTGTATTGCATCAAAGTTTTTACATTTTTCTTGTAGTTTTTGGCAATCTGAAACAAGGTTTCGCCTTTGGCTACTTTGTGTTGGAGAGGCAATGACGAAGTGTTTTTGCTTGTAATTGTGTCTTTAATAGAGTTTTGTGCAAGAGCAAAGGCACTTTGTAACATACAAAGGCTTGCCCATAAAACGTAATGGTATTTCATGTTGAATAGGTTTAAGCAATAGAATTGAAATATAATCTTTTAGTTGCAAATTACGAAATTTTAACCACCCCAAACTAACACTATTTTTAACTTTGTGGTGGTTTCATTTTAGGTTTAAAAGTGGGGCGTGGTTTGGCTACGGGTGTTTCTGTATTAAGAGGCTGTTCGGTGTCTTTGTTGTTGGGTTCTTGCGTGTTTTTTTCTGTACTTTTTTCTTGTGCCAACTGTTTTTCGGCAGCTTTTTTGGCTTCGTGTGCAGCGTATAACTCTTTTTTTTCTACAATTTCTTGTTCGGTCATTGTAGAAAAAGGAAAATTCATTGCCGTTATATCATATACACTAAAATCGTATTCGGGTGTCATCGTTAGACATTCAGTAGGGCAAACAGTCGTACACAAGCCACAAAAACAGCATTTTGCCATATCTATATCAAATTTGGCAGCATACAAACGAATCGGCGTGCCGTCAGACGTTGTGCCTATTTGTTCCGTAGCTTTTACGGCTTCTATTTCAATACAATCTACAGGGCAAATTTTTGCACATTTATCACACACAATACAATCGTCTATTTCATTGTGGAGTTTGTACCGCCCAACATCTGGCACAGGGAGTTTTTCGTGTGGATATTGTAAAGTTACAATGCCTTCTGGTTGCACAGTAAACTGTTCAATACCAAGTTGTTGGGTGTTGCGAGAGAGAAGCACACTTTTTTGTAAATGTCTGAATGTGGTGCTTGCAGCCCGAAAACTTGTAAGAATGGTGTTTTTGATAGTATGAAAATAAGCAATCATTATTTGCGTAGATTTTTTTGTGAAAAAACCTATTGTAACTATAAAAGTTTCAATAGGTTTTCATAAAATATGTGCATAGCACTTTCTTCCATGACATTTTGTAAGGTAATTGCTCAACTATTGCGTCCTTACAAAATATTGCCTTATCACTTCTACTTTATTGTCTTTTACTCTAATCTCCAATTTGTAAGTAGTTGGTTGTCTGGTAGTTGGTAGAGTAAATACGTTGTTCAATGGTGGTCTGGTTACGTCATATACTAACTCTGTTAGTGGCGTTGCGTCTATCAGTGGCGTAGTAGCAGCCAAATCAGACGACCATATTATTCGTATATAGTCCAAGAAATTATCATCAGAAATTTTACCGTCAATCGTAACGGCATTCGCATTGGCAGGTAGCAGCGTGGGTTGTGTGCTTACCGTACTTAGCTGAATCTCTCTTTCTATGCCACCCTCTAAACGTACTGCAAATTTGGTTAGACTAATGAGCGGAGGGTCATCTACTTTGATACGTACTTTGAGTATGTAACGGCTTACGTTACCTGCCACGTCGAAGGCTGCCAATACTAATTCGTATTCGTCATTCACTACTGCCGTTGTTGGTATGCGGAAGGGTGCAGTCAAGAAAGTTTCTAAGCTGGCAGCAGTGCCTGTAAGGTTAAAATCTTGGGAAGACACCACCGCACCATTCAACCGTCTAAACGTGGCATTTAATCTTGCCAAGCCATTGTTATCTGTTATTGTCCCTTTGGTTACTCTGAAAGAGCCTTGTTCTACCACCAAAATCTGTTGTGCCAAAGAGTCAAAAGATGGTTGTGTAGTGTTCAGGCGTAATACAGGCAAAGTTCTATCACAATTAATACGTAAGTTAATAGAATTACTTTGATTCGTATTTCCGCTAAAGTCGGTAGCACCTACAATAAGTTTTAAAGCATCTCCGTTTTGTACGGGTGTGCCTTGTACGTCTGTTTCGTAAATACGGACAGGTGGCACAAATAAACCCTTCAAAGCTACTTGGCGTTGGTTGGTTACGTTGAGGGCAGTTGTATTCGTAAAAATATTTACATCTCTGTTATTTCTGGTTACTGTCAAGGTTACTGTTACAGACCTAATGGCTTGGTTATCACCGACTACTACAGTGCCTGCAAAATCTAAAATGTCTGTTTGGCAAACATTATAAACTCCGTTGGCATCTGGCACCAGATTGATAGTTTCATTATTTTTTATCAACGTAATGTCTAACCGCACAGGCACTACAGGTGGTATATTATCGGGCAGTACCGTAATAATTCTATCTGTAATCGTCTTGTTATCAGACCTATCCATAGCCGTAATACGTACATTGTACGTACCCGCAGGAGCATTGGCAGGAATAGGAAAACAAGTATTGGTGGCATATCTTCTTCCGCCTCTGGCAAGGTCTATCACCTTTTCTGCACTGAACAAACCCGTTGCTCCCGGTTTATTGACGGTGTTTAAGGGTTCTATGTTTATCTTGATAGTTTTTAATGCCTCGTTGTCTGTGAAAATCGTAGAAACGCAAATAGTATCTAACAAATTATAGTTTTCGCGGAGTATAAAATCTTGTATAAAAGGGTTCACTCTGTCCACTACCACGATACAACTTTGTAATAAAGCCATCAAAAATAGGGTAGCTATGGCAGACCAGCTCATTTTTCTCATACTAAAAAGTAATATTTTCGCTAAGATATAAAAAGAGATGTAAGAACTAAAAGAAAACAGACTTCTTTTATCGAAAGGGCTTTGAGATGAAAAATAAAAAGTATAAATAGAGCTACTTTATTAACATTTTTTGCTATTTTTAACGCTGAAATCAGCTTTTAATAACATTTTTTCCTGAAAGCCATTCAATATTGTTTTCCTATACATATTTTTTACATTACCAACCTCTTCCATTATTTTCATTCCTTTATTAATCTATGAAAAACTATTTTTACTACAGCCACATTTACAAATGTTATTGGCTGCTTGCTTTAATGGTGGCGTGGTCGCAGCCTTTGTTTGCTCAATTCAATTCGGCAAACTACACTTATTCTACCCTCACAACAGGTTCGTTAGGCTTGGACAAAGACGGGAATACCTTAGATATGTCCACAGGCACAACGCAACTTGTAGCTGCAAACTCTGATGATATTCCAAGTGCTGTTACCAATATTGGCTTTAGTTTTTGGCTAATGGGCAACAGCTATACGCAATTTTCTACAAGTTCTAATGGCATCGTGCAGTTGGGCAGCACAGTCATCACTGGTGCAAGTTATACCACAGGCACAGGCACTGTAACTTCGCCTCGTATAGCTGCCTTTGGCGGAGATTTGAAAACAGGTAGTAATGGTCAAGTACATTACAAACTCTTTGGAACTGCCCCTAATCGGATATTGGTGATAGAATACCAAAATATGAATTTGCTATATGTAGCAGCTTCTACATTAGGCAATGGCACTTTTCAAGTCCGTTTGTACGAAAATGGAAGTGTCATAGAACTTGCTTATGGTTCAATGTTTAGAAACTCGGGAACATTAGCAGCCAATGGACAGGCTGTTGGCATTGGTTTTTCTACTAATTCTACTGCGGGAAATTTTGCATACATCACTTCGGCTACCCCCGCAAACACCACAACAGGCACATTTACACAACAAACTTATACAGTCAGCACAAATATTACAAATCTGCACACTACTACAGAAGGAAGTCGCAGATTGTTTCGTTATGTGCCAACTACTTCAGTTGCAGCACCTTCGGCACTCAGTTTTACGCCTTATGCTACACAAATGCAGATAAATTGGACAGCACCAAGTCCACTTACTAATGTACGTGCTTATAATGTTTACAATTCTCTTGATAACATCACTTTTAACCTTGCAACAACTGTAAACGTAGGCACAAACACAGCACTGATTACAGGCTTAACTTTCAATACCAATTATTTTTGGCGTGTAACCTCTGTAACTGAAGGCGGAGAATCTGCCCCAGCCACAGGCACACAAGCTACTTTGAGTACACCAATTTCTTATACTTGGAATACGACAACAGGTGATTTTCAAGTAGCTACCAACTGGACACCAAACCGTACTGTTCCTGATAACACAGATATTTTGAATTTTGCCAATGGAGGCACAGTTATAGCCAATAATATACCTAATCAAAGCATCAGAAAATTGCGTATTACAGGAAATACAACTGTTATTTTATCACCTGCTACTACAAACACCCTCACACTTATTGGTGATGGCACATCTGATGCAGAGATTTCGGTTGAGGCAGGTTCTACTATAAACCAATCAAACAACTTGACAATTACCACAAGTGCAGGTGTACCCGATGAACAAGTGAGCATTGCAGGAACTTGGAATGTGGGTAATACTGCTACTTTAACCTTGACTAACCTTAATGCGGGTGTTGCGACAATAACAGGCACTATCAATAATGCAGGAACTATTACCTCAAACACTGCTGCTGCTGTTTTCCAAAGTGGAGGTATTTATAACCACACTCGTGATGGTGGGGCTATAATGGCTGCTACGTGGAACACAGGCTCGGCTACTAATGTTACAGGTATGATAAGTATATTCATCGGAGGTTTTAGTCAATCTTTTTATGACTTTAATTGGAATAACCCAGGGCAAACTATTATTTTAAATATAGGTGGAACAACGATGAATGTTGCCAATAATTTTACCATTAGCAATTCTGGTACTGCTGCACTTCGTTTAGCAGGGGCTTCTTCTACCACCATTACTGCAAAAAATGTAAGCATTTTGGCTGCAGGAGCATTGAGTATGAGCAATGGAGGTACAGGTATAGGGTTACTTAGAGTTTCAGGTACTTTCAATGCTGCCACTGCCATTCAAAATGCAACAGGTTCTTCCAGCAATGGTTTCATAGAATTTAATGGCACAACTGCCCAAACGCCAAGTTTTGCGGGGGTAAATGGCACAAACTCTGTTGGGCTTCGTATCAACAACCCCGCAGGCGTAACATTGAGCAGTACGCCAGCTTTTGTTATCAACAATGGGGCTACAATGGATATGGTGCAAGGAAGTTTCATTGGCTCTATTTCATACAGTTCAGCAGGTAGTATCTTGCAATACACAGGCACAGCAGCCCAAACCATTGGTAATGAATTACCTACAAGTTTACCACCTACTTCTTTGGTTATTAACAATTCGGCTGGTGTTACTTTGCCTTTTTCTCGCAGTGCAGGTGGCTTAACACTCACAGCAGGTATTTTGACAGTAAGCCCAAATGTGCTTACTATTACAGGCACAACAGGAAGTAGTGTTTCTACTGGTTCTGCCACAAGTTTTGTAAGAGGCAACTTAGTGCGTACTTTTGGTACAACCAGCACCTCCTATAATTTTCCTGTTGGCAAAGCTACTTTCAATCCCTTGATTATCAATGCTGTAACAACTTCTGTAACAGCTACTGTTACAGGCTCGGTAGAAGTTTTTGATGTAAACAGTGGCGGTACGCCAGACTTAGTAAACATTGGAAGTTTACAAAACCGTTATTGGTCTTTGACTTTGGGAGGCACACCTGCCAATTTTACTTCCACTTCGCAAATTACTTTGCAAGAAACAGCACCTATTGACAATACCACACGCATAGCCCGCAGTTTCACGCAAACAGGAACTTACGCAAGTGTATCGGCAGTTGGCACAGGTTCAAGCACCATTATCTCGACCACAGGTATTAGCAACGCAAACGCCAATTATTTCTTTGCTTTGGGTTTAGACAATGCCTATACACAATCTGCCCAAACAGGCAACTGGTCTGACCCTGCCACTTGGGTAGGTGGCGTAGTACCAAACAGCACAGCCAAAGGTGCAGTTATTCGCAACGGACATACGGTAACCCTTGACAATAATTTTACAGCCAATAGTTCAATTATTCAGGTTGGTGGTAGCTTAATTGCCAATGCAAACACCTTAAACATACAACCTGCTACAGGAAACAACGCAAGTTTGACTGTAAACGGAAATTTAACCATTGGCGGTGGCACTATTAATGTTCTCGGCAATGTTTTAATTTCGGGTGCTTCGGCTTCCTTTGCCCAAACCGCAGGTTTGTTGAGCATAGACGGAAACAGTGGCACAGCAGGAACAAGTACAGCTTTGGGTACACACTTATTTAGTATTCTAAATTGCACAGCTATCAATGGTTCGGCAGGAACTATCAGAATAATTGACCCTCCACATAGTTCTCTTGCAATAACCAACACCAGAGCAGTAAATATAGACTTAAATGTTGCTCCTACTGCCTTGTTTTTCACAGGCACACATACTTTTGAGTTTGGCGATGGCACAAGCACCACCGCAGGAAATACAGATGGTTTTGTGATAGATACTTATACAGGCAGTGCAGGAACAAGAACAGGCTTAAACAATGTTATTGTCAATGCAGGAAATCCAACAGGCAGATGGGTAAGTGCTTCTTATAACTCTGCGAATGCAACAACTATTTTGGGTACTTTGACTATCAATGCCAATTCAGAATTTAGGCATACTTTGAATACTGGCACTTTAAACTTAGCAGGAAATGTGGTTAATAATGGTACTTTTACTTGCGACAAAACAGTAACTTTTGCATCTGTAAGCCCAACAGGAGGCACAGCAGCAGCAGCCAATGCCCAAACTATTTCGGGTACTGGCGTATTCCGCAATAGAAGTGCATTGCCATCAGCCAATTTTGCAGGTCTTACTTTCAACAACGCCAGCACAGGTGGTATCACTTTCAACATTGGTAATCTTGATGCTTCGGGAACTGTAACCTTTACAAATGGTAAAATCAATTTGAGTGGCAATATTTTTACCTTAGGTTTCAGTGCAACCGTAGGTGAAAGAGGTACACTTGCCCACACCGCAGGAGGCTTTGCCAATGGCACTTTTAGACGTTGGGTAGGCAGCACCACTGAATTACCAACTTCTGCACCCACAACACCTAACTTCCCTTTTGTGGCTTTGTCTAATGGAGCAGACCGTAGTGTATTTTTGTTTAGAGCAGCAGCAGGCTCTTTAACAGGTGGCACTATCAGCATTAGGCACACAGACGCAACAGGCTTCACCACCAGAGGCACTACGGTAGAAACTTGCGACAGAGGAAGTAACGGAACTTGGACTTTTAACAACGCAAACAGTTTCAATTTGACAGGTACAACTTTTTCTGTAAATATTAGGGGCTATCAAATGGTTGCTATCAATGACGCAACACTTTTACATTTATTACCTAATGTAGGGGGAACTGCATCAGGTACACACGTAGCGTCTTCAGGAACTGTTATCTCGCCAACTATTTCTCGTACAGATTTATCTTTGTTAGCTATTACAGGTTTTACCTATAACCTAAATACCCAAGCAGCCAACACAGGCACTACCATTGTTTCGGCAACTTCGGGCAACTGGACAAATACCGCCACGTGGGTGGGTGGTGCAGTGCCAACGAATGTAGATGAAGTGCAGATTTTGGCAAGCCACTACGTAAACGTAAATGCCAACGGACAAGCAGCAGCCTTGACTATTCAGACAGGCGGAACATTAACACACACCACCAATAGTGTAAGTTTAACTATTGCAAAAACAAGCAGAAACGACAGCTATTTAATCAACAAAGGCACACTAACAGTTGGAGGTAATTCAGCCACTACACTAAATGTAAATGGTTATGTATTAATAGAAAATGGGGCAAACTTTACGCAGTCCAACGGAACTATCAACGTGGACGGCAACAGTGGCACACCTGCCACAAGTGTACCGAACACCTCCGATATTTTCTCTTGGGGAACAGGTACAGCAACAGCCACTCGTTATAACACAGGTACAACCTCTTTAACAGGTGGACAAATCAACATCATAGACCCTCACGCCATTCCCACTGCACCCATAGCCTCTGCACAAGGACACAGTTTTGCGTACAGAAGTGATAACAACTTAAATGCAAATCCAGCCCATACCTTGCAATTTGGCGATGGTACTTCTACTCAAGCAGGAGGCAATACAAGTGGCTTTACATACAGCTACTTTGCATCAGGTGCAGGTAGATTTGCAAGTGGCAACTTCATAGCCAATGGCACAGGCTTAGGAACAAACAGATTGGTAACAGTTTTGGGAACTACTAGTTTGGGTATTTTGGGCAATTTCACTACAACTGCCAATAGCACTTTTAGCACAGGATTATCTTTAAGTGTTGCGGGAAATATTAGCAATGCAGGAACATCCACAATATCAAGTTTGGCTATGCGTAATTTTATCAGTGGTTCATCAAGCTCTGCAACAAACCCACAAAGCATCAGCAATACAGGTAATTTTACGATTTCAGGTACATTAAATATTGACAACACCAATGTGGCTGGTGTAACCCTCAATAATAATTTGAGTATACCTAATTTGGTTTTGAGTAATGGCATTCTGTATACAGGAACAAATACAATTACCGTTAGTAACACCAGCAATGCTTCTGTTTCTGGAGGAACAGCCACTAAATATGTCAATGGAAAATTAGCGTGGACTATTGGAAATAATACCACTTATAATTTCCCTATTGGCAAAGGCAGTTACAAACCAATGAGTTTTTTAGGACAAACAACAGCAGCAGTAACCATAACTGCCGAAGTTTTTGATACCAACGCAGGAGGCACAGCCGATGGCACAGTCGTAGGCAGTTTAGCCACCAACCGGTATTGGCAAATGGACGTTAGCAATGTAGCTAATTTGACTTCTTATACAGTTACATTAAACGAAACCTTGACAGCACCCGCAAACCGTCTTAATGTAGCAAGCACAGCAAATGGTGTTTATACCAATGCAAATGCAACGCCAATAGGCATAGCAAGTACCATTCAGAGTAACCCAAATTTAGTACCAGCTGCAAGTAATTTCTTTGTCATTTCTTCTGTTTTAGGTACAATTACTTCTACTCCTACCTCTGGTGGTATTGATACTCGTATCACCCTCAATGGCACGAGTACAAACTTTACTCCAACAAGTATAATAACTATTGGTGGTGTGGCAGTTCGCCGTATGTGGTACATCAGCCCAACACAAATAGTAGTACAAGTAGGAGATAACACACCTATTGCAGCTAATAATGTTGTAGTAGATGGATTAACAGCTACCAATACCTTTACAAGAGTAGCTTGTGCAGTGCCTACAGGCGTAAGTGCCACCACAGGCACAGGTGCAAATGCCTCAATTACAGTGAATTGGACAAACCCAAGCACCGTAAACCGTGTAGATGTGCTGTACCGTTTGGCAGGGAGTAGTTTACCAGCTACGGAGTTTACTCGTGTAAGCACAGGGCAAACCGCAGCAGGTGCAAGAACATTCACCATTATTGGCTTAAATGCAGGGGTACAATATGATGTTTTCGTAC
>CANGYA010000076.1 GCA_947457925.1 Cytophagales bacterium
AAATCAAATTATTTTCGCAATCTCTGTGGATAGTATAGAATGTTGGCTTTTGCCGATTTATTATGAAACTGATTTTAAATCAAAAACTAAGACAGAAAATTGCCTAAATACTCTCAATAAAATTTTACCAGCAAGAGAAGGCTTTTCTATTCACAAAAAAGAAGCAAAATATTATATAGCAATGAGTAAACATTTCTTGAAAAGTAAAAAATTACAAGAATATATTACAGCACAACCAAGTTTTAAGTTATTTTTTGATGAATTGGAAAGCAAAATAGGCAACCAATAAAGTAATATTAGTTTTTTGGTGTACTCTTAAAATGAGTACACCAAAAAACAACTTTACTTCTCCACCTTAAAAACCACCTCCACCGTTTTTTCACCAGCTTTTACCGCCATTAGCCTGCGAATTTGCTCTTGTGTAGGGTGCGGAGGCACTTGTTTTGTGCCTATCACTATGACCGTTGCAAGGTTGTTGGTGCTGTCTTTGCGGTGCAGCGGAGCTACGCCAATAGACTGTATAGGCTCGTAAATAGCCCGCAACTCGGCTAAATTTTGCGATAAGGTTTGTTGTTCGGCTTGCTGGGTCGTTTCGTAGGTTTTGAGGCGTTGCTCCAAAGCCTGAATGGTTTGTTGTAGCCCCATAATCACTTGATTTTTTTGCTCTAAAGCCGAATTGTCTTTGGCTTGTTTGCCCGCCAAATAATCTTCGGCAGATTTTAAGGACAGTTTCACGCCTGACAAATCGTAATCTGCCAATTTTGCTTGTAATTGTTGTTCTTCTTCTGCCGAAATTTTATTCATCAAAAACAATTCTATGCTTTGTTGGTGGTACGATACCGTTTGGGACAACAACATTTGGTTTTGTTGTTTACATTCGGTAGCTATAAATTCCTTCACTTTTTTCTCAAAACGATTTTCTGCCACAACTGTATAGGCAAAATAAATGCTTGGCAAAACCGTAAGAGCTAAAATAAAAACCATGATACGAGTAGCTTTACGTTCTAAGGCTTTGTTTTCAAACGTAATTGTGTGGACTTTAAGGGCAAATTTGGTTACTAAAAAGGCTGCTACCGAAATCATTACGGCATTGATACTGAACAAATAAAAAGCCCCCAAGGCATACGTCCAGCGTTGCGTAACCAAGCTAAAACCTACCGTACAAAGTGGTGGCATAAGGGCAGTGGCAATGGCAACACCAATAATAATACTTCCTTTTTCTTTGCGGGTAGCTGCAACCATGCCTGCCATGCCTCCAAAAAATGCAATAAGTACGTCATAAATGGTAGGGTAAGTACGGGCTACGATTTCGGGAGTAACTTCGCTAAGTGGCGAAATCAGAAAATATAAACAAGCTACGCACAAACTAATAACTACGAATAGTACAAAATTGCGGAGAGATACTTTCAACAAGTCGAGGTTGAGGGTAGCTATAGAAAAACCAATACCCACAATCGGAGCCATGAGAGGCGAAATGAGCATTGCCCCAATGATGACTGCCGTAGAGTTGGTATTAAGTCCTATAGAAGCTATAAAAATAGCTATGACCAATGCCCAGAGATTTGTGCCTCTAAAATCAACTCCTTGCTTCAGATTTTCAGCTATTACAGAGTCGTCTTGTTGGTCTGAATTGAGGTAGAAATATCTTTTTAACAAACGAAATAGCAACATAGTAGATGATTAGTTGAATAAACCAATGAAAGAAGTGAGTAGGTTACAAGCAATACAATGCCTTAGAAATAAAACAACCTACACTTAAAAAATGCAGGTTGTATTCACTTAACTTTAACCCTTTAAATTCAGGAAAAAAACTCTACAAAATCCAATTCCAATCTTGTTCTTTGCGTGCTACTAAGGCATAATAGAACAGAGGACGACCATCTATGGAAATGCGATGTCTATATTTTTCTAAGTGGTAAATGTCTATTACTTGATTAACAATCATTTCTTTGATAAGCAAAGAAAAACCACTGTTGTCTGTTTTGTCTAAAAAAGTTTCTTTGATATTAATAGCAATCCAACCGCCTATTTCTATCACATTAAAGGCATTGATAAAGGCTTGCGTGGGTATGTCGCCAAAACCTAAAGCTGCCACACAAGTCATACAGTTGAACTGCCACTGTTGCAATAGGCTTTTTTGTTGTTCGGAAATAGCCGTTAAATCCATGACATAATACTCGTCATAAATCCCTGCTCTGTCCCGCAACAAAGCCTTGTGAGCTTCTTCCAAAATATCTACACCTACTACCCTTGCTACGCCTTCGTTAAAAAGTTCCTCGCCCATAATGCCATTGCCAGCCCCCACGTCCAACACTCTTAGTTCTGAAAATACGCCTTTGCTATGGTCTATGGATTTTTTGAGTATTGAGGTTACTTTTTTAGGTGACGCACACTTTAATCTTTCATAAAACAACTGTTCATACAAACCTTTGTAAGTATATAAGTCCGCATAATCATGGAAACGTACAGTTTTCTTTTCGCCATTCAGATTGAGAAAAAAGTAGGCTTCGTCTTGTGCCAACTGATGCGGGTCTGTCATGGGTAATTGAATATGATAGCGTAGGTTTTCCATAGTTGTTATGTTTGGTTTACTCAAATCTACGTCTTAACGCCTAAGCTACTTTGCAAAAAAGCCTTTTTAACACAAATTTTAACTCTTTTCGAGGCAAAAAAATAGGTTTTAACAACTTATTAACAAAAAATAAGGGTTTGATTGGGTTACTTTTTAGGTTATCTCTGTCAAATATTTTCTCTACCCAGAAAAGGTGACAAAAGTCATCTTTCTTAAAAACCTGTGTCATTATTTATCTCACCGCTACCCTATAATTTTGAAACAGATTTGAAATGATTGCTTTTCAAATGCCAAAGACTAACATATAGGAAGTGGTAGCTCCTTGAGTTACTATTTCCTCCTCTCTTAAACAAGCTACTTCACTGTAGCAACGGACTTTAGTCCGTTTTGACGACAGAGATTTAACGGAATAAAGCCCGTTATGACAGTTCCCTACTTAATTTACAATTTTAATTATAGTATTATGTCTGTTATTTATTTACTGTTGGCGGTGAGTTTGTGTATGGGGCTGATTTTCCTATTTGTCTTTTTGTTTGCCCTCAAAGACGAGCAGTATGAAGATGACGTTACGCCTGCCATTAGAATTTTATTTGATAATAAAACAAAAACTAAAAATACAACTAACAAACCAGCGAATATTTCACCAACAAACCTTCAAAATACTCACAGCTAAATGATGCTTGTTGGCTTTCTAATACTTGAACAAATTTTCTGTAGAACGGACTTTAGTCCGTTTAGGATAGTGCCTCAAACGGACTAAAGTCCGTTCTACAGTTTAAAATACTGAAACACAACAAGGTAAAAATAGCAGTGAGCTTTACAAATCACCTGAACTTAATTTAAACTAAACTTCAAATTAACAATGAGTACAACGCAGACCACAGAAACAAAATCAAGCCACAAGGCGGTAATGGTCGAGAAATTTGAGTACGATAATACTACCGTAAGAAATTTCTCTATTGCCACTGTCATCTTTGGTTTGATAGGTATGACGGTAGGTTTACTGGTAGCATTGCAATTAGTATTTCCTGTCCTCAACTTCGATTTGCCTTATACGACCTTCGGGCGTATCCGTCCCTTGCACACCAACGCCATTATCTTTGCTTTCGTAGGTAATGCCATTTTTGCAGGGGTTTATTATTCTTTGCAACGGGTGTGTCGTGCAAGAATGTTTAGTGATGTACTAAGCAACATTCACTTTTGGGGCTGGCAGGCTATCATTTTGTCGGCAGCTATTACTTTGCCTTTGGGGATTACCACTTCTAAGGAATACGCCGAACTGGAGTGGCCTATAGACATTGCCATTGCGTTGATATGGGTCATATTTGGTATCAATATGTTTGGTACAATCATCAAACGTAGAGAAAAGCATATTTACGTGGCAGTATGGTTCTACATTGCGACTTTCGTAACGGTAGCTATGTTGCACATTGTCAATTCGTTTGAAATGCCTGTTACTTTCTTCAAGAGTTACTCTTGGTATGCGGGTGTGCAAGATGCCTTAGTACAATGGTGGTACGGACACAATGCGGTAGCTTTCTTCTTGACTACACCGTTTTTGGGTATGATGTACTATTTCTTGCCTAAAATGGCGAACCGTCCTGTTTATTCTTACAAATTGTCTATTCTACACTTCTGGACATTGATTTTCTTGTATATCTGGGCAGGCCCTCACCACTTGTTATATTCTTCAACACCAGACTGGGTACAATCTTTGGGTGTAGTGTTCTCTATTATGTTGATTGCACCGTCTTGGGGTGGTATGATTAACGGTTTGCTTACTTTGCGTGGTGCATGGGACAGAGTACGTGAAGACGTGATTTTGAAATTTATGGTCGTGGCTCTTACGGCTTACGGTATGGCAACTTTTGAAGGACCTTTACTTTCTTTGAAAAACATCAATGCCATTGCCCACTTTACAGATTGGATTGTAGCTCACGTTCACGTTGGGGCTTTGGGTTGGAATGGCTGTATGATTTTCGCTGTCTTGTATTGGTTAGTGCCACGTTTATATGATACAGATTTACATTCTAAAAAATTAGCCAATACACACTTTTGGTTAGCTACATTAGGTATTATCTTGTATGCTATTCCGATGTACTGGGCTGGTTTCACACAAGGTTTGATGTGGAAAGACTTTACTCCAGAAGGCACAATAAAATATGCTTTTTTAGAAACTGTAACTAAAATCATTCCTTTGTATGCCCTACGTGCTATAGGTGGTGTTTTCTACTTGTCTGGTTTTATCATTATGATTTACAACTTGTTAGCTACTGCCCGCAAAGGTTCATTGATAGCTAACGAAGAAGCCGAAGCAGTGATTTGGGAAAAATCATTGCAACCTGCACACAGCCATTGGCACAAAGTATTTGAAAGTCGCCCAATGTTAATGATGGTAGCTTCTTTATTTGTTGTGTCTATTGGTGGTTTGGTGCAAATGATACCTACTTTCTTAATCAAAGAAAATGTACCTACGATTGCCAGCGTCATGCCTTACACACCATTAGAAATTGAAGGTCGTGATTTATACATCAAAGAAGGTTGTAATGCTTGCCATACGCAAATGATACGTCCTTTCCGTTCTGAAACAGAAAGATACGGCGAATACTCAAAATCTGGTGAATATGTCTATGACCACCCATTCCTTTGGGGTTCAAAACGTACAGGTCCCGACTTGATGCGTATTGGTCAAAAAGGTTATTCACATGGTTGGCACTATAACCACATGATACTACCAGAATCTATGTCCCCAGGCTCTATTATGCCTAACTATCCTTGGTTAGCAGAAAATGAATTGAGTAGTGCAGACATACAAGCCAAAATGAAGGCATTGAAAACAGTAGGTGTGCCGTACACAGAAGCTCAAATTCAGAATGCACCGAAGGACATGAAAGACCAAGCCGAAAAAATAGCCTCTGATTTACGCAAAGAAAAAATAGAGGTGTTGGCAGACAGAGAAATTATTGCCCTTATTGCCTATTTGCAAAGAATGGGAACGGATATTAAGAAAAAATAAATACACCTCACCCCCCTTCCCCCTCTCCATTTGGAGAGGGGGAGTTGGATAAAATAAATTATGCCTTTGGCATATTACCACCTTCCCTTCTCCAAATGGAGAAAAGAAGTTAGACAACTTAAATTATGCCTTTGGCATATCTCCCCCTCTCCAAATGGAGAGGGGGGAAGGGGGGTGAGGTTTTTTCAAAAACCATAAAAACATTAACAATCATGTTTAAACAACATTTAGCAGGGGCTATAGGCGTAGATGTTTACCTTATGATTTCCCTATTTATTTTCTTGGCTTTTTTTGTGGGTGTAGTGATACGGTTATTTTTCTATGACAAAAAGGAAATAGACGAGATTAGTCGTTTGCCTTTGAGTGATACCATAGACGAGAACAACGTAACACCTGTAAGAGTGTACTAAGGTTTGCAATAAAAACCTTAAATATAAAGTAACATAAGTTACATAGTACCAATTTTGCCCCACCCACCTTCCCCACAGGGAGGTAATTGATTATCAAGGTATTAAAAACTCCCTCCCCTTGTGGGGGAGGGTTGGGGTGGGGGCTTTTTTATGCTATGTAACTCATAATAAAGTAATCAAATTTTATTTTCTACAATTATGAGAACATTCACTAAACATATAGTACCATTAGTCCTTTTGTTATTGATGGCAGTGCCTACGTATGCACTCTCACCCGATACAGCAGGGGCAGCCTCCAGCAACAAATACTTTTGGGGTGATGGTACAGAGGCAGACTTGTTTTTATGGTTTGCGGTCATTGCCATGTTATTTATGACCATTTTATTGGGCTTGTTGTTCATTGCTATTGTGAATATGTATAGAATAGCAAGTGGTACAATCAACCAACCAATACTAAATACAGATAAAATTTGGGCATGGTTTACAAGCCTCAAACCTTTGTCTGAAGAACACAAATTGGAATTGGACGAAGACTATGACGGCATTAAAGAATTAGACAATCCTGTGCCTGCGTGGTTCAATGCCTTGTTTTATGGTACGGTTCTATTTGCCTTAGGCTATTGGTTGGTGTACCACACTTGGCAGTCTGCTCCTTTGCAAACGCAAGAATACACTATAGCTATGGAAGAAGCCGAAGTTGCTAAGGCACAATACCTTAAATTAGTGGCAAATAACATAGACGAAAGCAGCGTAAAAGAAGAGAAAACAGCCGAAATATTGGCTCATGGACAAACGGTATATAAACAAAACTGTGCTGCGTGTCATGGACAACAAGGCGAAGGCAAAGTAGGTCCTAATCTTACAGACGAATTTTGGTTACATGGGGGCAGTGTTAAAGACATTTTTACGACCATTAAATACGGTGTACCCGACAAAGGTATGATTTCATGGCAAAAACAGCTTTCGCCCAAAGATATTAGTGATTTAAGTAACTATATCTTGTCTTTGAAAGGCACAAATCCGCCTAATCCCAAAGAACCACAAGGCGATAAATTGGCAGATAAATAATTGTTTAGCTACGTTGGCAATATTCGAAGACCTTGACAATCGTAGCTAAACAATTACCCATAGAACTACAAATAGTTAATAAAAGTCATAGCCCTACTATTTTTCAAAATGTTAGGGCTAATTTTTTGTATAAAAAACAAAAAATACCACAAACATTTTGTAAGCTAAAAGTTATATTGTAATAGATTTAATAAGTAATTTCTGTAGCATGGACTTTATTCTGTGCTTATTTCATGAGCTTCAATCTGTTCTTACAATATGAAAAAGTTATTATTTACGTGCCTAAGCCTATTTTTATTACTCAATTTGCCTTTATATGCCCAAATAGCCACCTACAACGCCACAGGTTTGTCGGGAACTACAGATGCCCTACCGCCTACCACTGTTCAAAGTGGTTTGCGAGCAAGTGCCGTTAGTCGCAGCAAAGGCATTTTGGGCAGTTCGGCAACTGACCGTTTGGCAAGCACCGATTGGACAAGTTTAGCAGCAAGCCCTTCTTTATCAGACTATTATAGTTTTCATTTGCAAATTCCCGCAGGGCAACGCCTCAATATTACGAGCCTACAAATCGTAACAGACCGTAACACCAACGGAGCAAGAAGTTATGTAGTGCGAAGTAGTTTAGACAATTTTTCGGCAAATATTGGGGCAATACAGACCTTGCTCAGCACTGCCGTACAGACGCACAACATCACTACACCTACGTTGAACAATATAACGGCAGGGTTTATAGAGTTTCGTTTATACGGTTTCAATGCGACCAACTGCACAGGTACTTGGCGAATTTCGAGCCTTGTGGTCAATGGAAATACCAGCACTTTTACGGATAACACCGCCCCAACTATTAGCCAAATTCAAGTGATTAATCCAAATTGGTTATTGGTTCGTTTCAATGAAATAGTACAAAGACAAGATATAGTAAACAATAATTTTGGTATTAATAACGGCATAGGCAACCCACAAAGCACCGTATTAGAAAACCCCGACAGCACTACCATTACACTACGCCTACAAAATCCTTTAACGATTGGGCAAAATTATAGCTTAACAGTTAATTCCTTACGTGATATAACAGGCAATTTAGTTACAAATTTATCTCAAAATTTTACGTGGAATGACACCCAACAGCCTTTTATGACAGACTGCGTAGTGCTTACGCCCAATGCCATAGATGCTTATTTTTCAGAAGAAGTGAGTGAAGTAAGTTCTCAAAATAGTGCAAATTATAGTATTTGTAATGAGCCTGCCGTAGTAGCAGCAGCCAGAGATGCCAACAATAAGAGTTTAGTGCATTTGCTCTTGGCAGGCGACCTTACAGAAAACTCTTTGCGGACTTTAACAGCCCGAAATATTGCTGATAATCAAGGAAATATTAACTTAGAAACTGCCTATAGTTTCATGGCAGATACTCGCAGACCTACAGTAGATAGCCTTTTGACTGTAGCCAATAACCGTATTACCTTAGTATTTTCTGAACCTGTAGAAAAAATAAGTGCAGAATTGGTCAATAATTTCGATTTGAGTAACAATATTGGTTTGCCTGTAAGTGCAATTCGTGATAATGCTAATTTTTCACGTATTCATCTCACTTTTAACGGCTCTATGCAGCAAGGACAAACGTACACCTTACGCGTAACAAGAGTTGCAGACCTCAACGGAAATGTAATGACTACAAGAAATATTACATTTGTTTATGATAAACTACCGCCTACCTTAGATAATTTGCAAGTATTTGAGAATTTACAACGCATAGAATTGACTTTTTCAGAACCTTTGGATATTAATTTCTCTAACTTATTGAGCAATTATGAAATACGACAAGGGGCTACGGTGTTGCCCATTAGTTCTGTTTGGACTTGTGATAAGAACTTTACAACAGTGTTTTTGCGTATGGCTGCCCCACTGCCCAACGACCAAAATCTTAGTTTGACAATCAGAAGAATTAGGGACAGGCAAAACAATATCATAGCTACTAACACCCGAAATTTTGCGACTACTGCCCCTACTTTAGCCAAAATTCATGTACTCAATGCGACTCGACTAAATTTGTACTTTTCGGAGGCTATTACACAAGCCACTGCCGAAAATAACGCCAACTACACAGTGGTAGGCATTGGTAATCCCACACAAGCACGCAGAAATGCAAGTAATTTTTCTTTAATAGAATTGACTTTTTCTAATAATTTGCCTATTGGTAATCCCTTAGTTTTGCAGGTCAATAATTTACAAGACAATGCAGGAAATACGATTAGCCCCACTAACAGTAATTTTACCTACCAAAATCGTATCAGTTTTGCCCAAATCAAAGCCTCACAATTAGTAGATGTTAAATTTACGGCTACCGTACCTACTTCGCAAAATGCAAATTTATACCAAATAGATAATACGATTGGTACAGCAGCTGGGGCAGTACGCAACGCCAATGATAGTAGTTTGGTAAACTTGTTATTGTCAAAAAATTTACAACCTTCTGTCAATTATACACTCACTGTAGCAGGTTTTCCTTTAGATTGTTTCGATTATCTTTCGGGTACAAGTGTTTCATTTTCAGAAGATAGAAACCCGCCAAGTGTAGTAAGTGTAGTGGCGGTTTCGCCCACAGATTTAGTGCTTACTTTCTCTAAAAACTTAGACAGAACTACTGCCGAAGCCCTGAACCATTACCAAATTAGTTTAGTAGGCAGACCTATTACAGCTATATTAAATACAAATGACAATAAAATAGTTGCTTTAAAATTACAATCAGCTTTGCAACAAAATGTAACTTATACTTTGACGGTTGAAAGAATTAAAGACAATTTGGGGAATACCATGCCACAAGCACAAAATATCACTTTTCAACGATTATTACAGCCCAAAAGAAATGAATTGTTGATAACAGAATTGATGCCCGACCCAGACCCTGTGCAAAAACTACCCAATACGGAGTACATAGAATTGTATAATAACAGTACGCAAAGTTTTAATTTAGTAGGTATCAAAGTTACAGATGGTAGCACGACCATTACATTGCCCAACTATAATTTACTGCCTAATGACTACGTCCTTTTAGTCCCAAGCAACACCAAAAACAGTTTTGCTACTGCTATTCAACCCAAAATCATAGAAACTACGTGGATTTCTCTGACCAATTCGGGCAAACAGCTAAGTATTTTAGACCAAGACAATCAAACTATTTTTATGCTATTTTATAGTGATAATTGGTACAGAAACACGCAAAAAGCCAATGGTGGCTGGTCTTTGGAAATGATTAACCCTAAAAGTAGCTGTTTGGTACAAGGGTCAAACTGGATAGCAAGCAGCCAAGCAGACGGCGGTACACCCACGCAACAAAATTCTTTGTGGAACAGTAACCCCGACAAAACAGCTCCGCAAATTAGTAGTATTACAGTTCGTACACGCAATAGTATAGAAATTGTATTTTCAGAAGAAACGGATAGTTTGAGTATGAGCAATATTGCCAACTACCAAGTCAATAATTTGAGCAATAATCAAGTCTCTGTATTAAGTACGCAAAGAGTACAACTTACATTCAGCAACAATTTAGACAGTGCTACACTTTATACATTAACCGTAAGAAATTTAAAAGATTGTGCTGATAATCAAGGTAATAGTACGGCTACTTTTGGCATTGGTCGCAAGGCACAACGGCATGAATTAGTGATTACAGAGATAATGGCAGACGAAACGCCGCGTGTGGGTTTACCTTTGTCAGAATGGATAGAAGTCTATAACCGTAGTAACAGCCTTATCAATTTGGGGGCAGTACGTCTTATAGATGATGGTACTTCTGTACGTTTGCCTAATCGAGTAATTGCACCTAAACAATATTTGGTCCTAAGTGGCACGACTAAAGCAGATAGTTTACAAGCTATTGGCGTTACGAGTTTTCCTTCTTTGAGCAATACAGGCGAAACCTTAAGTCTTTCAGATACAAGTGGTTACGAAATTTTTTCTGTAACCTATTCAGATACTTGGTACAAAAACGAAATCAAACGGCAAGGCGGTTGGACATTGGAAATGATAGACACCGAAAACCCTTGTGGCGAAATAGAAAACTGGACTGCCTCTACAGACGCAAGAGGCGGTACGCCCAACGCAGCCAATTCGGTGGCACGTAGCAACCCTGATACTACACCGCCTATGATTGTAAATTTTCAAATAATAGATAGCCGTACTTTTATCATTAATTTTTCTGAAAAAATGCAAATGGCAAGTATTGGCAATGCAGCTAACTACACTTTTGACAATAATATGACCGTAAACAATGTGCAGGTTTTGACAGATAGAAGTGTGAGAGTTGTAAGCACAACAGCATTGAATAGCAGCATTATTTATACGCTAACTATTTCTAATACAAGTGATTGTAGTGGAAATATAGCCCAAAATTTACAACAAACTATAGGCATTGGTCGCAGCCCTAAACCTAATGAATTGTTGATAACGGAAATCATGGCAGATGAAACGCCACCAATAGGTTTACCTTTGGCAGAATGGTTAGAAATCTATAATGCTACTGATGAATTATTGAACTTATCAGGGGTACGGCTGCAAGATGACGGCATTACAACGACTTTGCCCAACGCAACTATTTCGCCAAAATCTTACAGAGTTTTGTGCAGTACGACACGCATAGACAGTTTGGCGAAGGTTGCTCCACGAAATACTCTTGTAGGCGTTACAAGTTTTCCATCTTTGAATAATACAGGCGAAACTTTGACTTTGCGTAATGCCCAAAATGAAGTTTTGCACAGCGTAACTTATTCAGATACTTGGTACAAAGACGATACGAAAAAACAAGGTGGTTGGACTTTAGAAATGATTGATGTAAATAACTTGTGTGGCGAAATAGAAAACTGGACTGCCTCTACAGCCCAAATTGGCGGTACACCTGCCCAACGCAACGCTGCAACAGCACGCAATATAGACACTACACCGCCTATTTTGGCAAATGTCCGTTTGTTAAATTCATCTTTGTTGGCGGTGAGTTTTTCAGAAAAAATGGATACCACTACACTTTTACTGAACAATAATTACAGTTTTTCACCTGTATTGCCTATTCAAAAAATCATTTTGATAGACAATAAAACCGTAAACTTACAATTAGCTAATAGTTTGAATACCAATATTTTGTATGAATTAACAGTGAATAATGTAGCCGATTGTGCAGGGAATAAAGGCAGTAGTATTTTTACGTTGGGCATTGGTACAAGTCCCGAAAAATATGAGTTGTTAATCACAGAAATTTTTGCAGACCCTTCGCCTGTGGTGCAGTTACCCGAAAGAGAATACATAGAATTGTATAACAACAGCGGCAAATTGTTGAATTTGGAAACGGTACAGTTGCAAGACGAAACGGCTATAATTAATTTGCCTAATACGGTGATACGTCCCAACGAATATATCATTTTATGTAGTACAACTTCGGTAGCTTTATTTGAAACCTTTTTGGCAAGTAATACCACCAAACGCAGAGTAATTGGTGTTACAGGTTTTCCGTCTTTGAATAATACAGGTGAAAAATTGACCTTGAGAAGTGGCGGAAAATTTCTACACGCTGTCAATTATACAGACCAATGGTACGGGGACGCAGTGAAACAGCAAGGAGGTTGGGCATTGGAAATGATAGACACCAATAACCCTTGTGGCGAAAGTGCCAACTGGACAGCCTCAAAAGACGCAAGAGGTGGTACACCTGCCCAAAGTAATTCGGTAAGAGCCAATTTAGTGGACACCACACCACCTATTTTATTGATAATCAACGTGATAAGCCCTACACAAGTGCAAGTTGTATTCAATGAAAACTTAGATAGTTTATCGGCTGTTACATTGGGTAATTATGCTTTGAACAATGGGGTACGTATTACGGCTGTGCAGTGGGCAGACGACAAAACTGTGTCTTTGAATTTGGTTAATAGCTTGAATAACAGCTTGTTGTATGAATTGCAAGTAAGCAATATTAGGGACTGTTCGGGCAATGTTTTGCAGTTGGTTCGCCAAAGTTTTGGCGTTGGCGAAACCCCACAACTCTATGAGATGGTAATGACTGAACTCATGCCCGACCCAAGCCCTGTAGTGGCGAATTTGCCCGAAAGTGAGTACATAGAACTCTATAACCGTACCGACAAAGTGCTGAATTTGGGTGCTGCTACCTTGTCTAATGGCACTACTACAGCACGTTTGGGTTTTGTGCCTATTTTACCAAAATCTTACATTTTATTAGTGCCAAGTACAAGCGTAGAGAACTTCAGAAAGTTACTGCCACAAGCTACCATTGTAGGGCTTTCGCCTTGGGTAAGTTTGGCAAATGACAAAGCTGTTTTGACTTTGCGAAATGCCAATAATAGGCTCGTGCATGACGTAAGTTATACATTGGATTTTTATAGAGATGCCGACAAAAAAGATGGCGGTTGGTCTATGGAAATGATAGACGAAAATTATCCTTGTTTGGGCAATGCTAACTGGCAAGCCTCTACAGACCGAAACGGTGGCACACCTGCCCAACGCAATGCGGTACGTGCTGCCAACCCCGATACGCAAAGCCCTGTATTGCAAAGAGTAGATGTAGTAGATGCACAAACTTTATTGGTTATTTTCAATGAAAGATTAGACAGTTTGTCCACATTATCAGGTAGTTACCAAATTTCGCCTATTATTACGGTACAAAATATTTCATGGGTAGCTACACAAAATAATGCGGTGCTGTTGCGGTTATCGGCTGCTTTACAAGCTAAAACGGTGTATGACTTAGCGGTGAATAACTTGCGAGATTGTTCGGGAAATTGGTTGGCTACGGCACAACGCAAAATTTTTACACTGCCCGAAAGAGGCGAAGTAGGCGAAATTTTGTTGAACGAAAT
Organism: Cytophagales bacterium; assembly: GCA_947457925.1. GTDB lineage: Bacteria > Bacteroidota > Bacteroidia > Cytophagales > Thermoflexibacteraceae > JAAFKA01. The sequence continues at coordinate 13,927 of CANGYA010000076.1, forward strand.
TTTGTTTAATCCGCCTGTAAATGGTGTAGATTTTGTAGAAATTTACAACACTTCGGACAAATACATAGATTTGAAGGGTTGGCAGTTGGCACGTAAAACTAAGGGCGTAGTGGAACAACAGCGAATAGTAAGCACACAAACCTTAATTATTGCCCCTAAATCTTACATGGTATTTACGCCAGATGTGCAGCAGCTCAAAACGCAATACCCACAAGGGGCGGACAGTGTTTGGGTGGCTACTTCGCTGCCTACTTATACAGATGACACAGGAACTGTGGTGTTGTTACGAGCTGATAATCAAGAGATTGACTTGTTTGATTATGATGAAAAGTACCATTTTAAACTACTCGACAACAAAGAAGGGGTAAGTTTGGAAAGAATAGATTTTGCAGCTCCTACGAATGACCGCAATAATTGGCATTCGGCGGCTGCCCCGCAATACGGAACGGCAGGCTACCGCAATTCGCAAGCTGTGGGGGCAGTAAACCGCAAAGCCGAATGTTTTTGGGTAGAAAATGCGGTAATTACGCCAGACGGGGACGGTTTTCAGGATTTTGCCTTGCTGCACTACGGTTGCAACCAAACAGGCAATTTGGCGAATGTGCAGATTTTTGACAGAGAAGGTAGGCTCGTCAAAACTATATTACAAAATCAACTCTTGGCTGCCGAAGGTTTTTTCCGTTGGGAGGGCGACATGGACAATGGTCGCAAAGCACCGATAGGCTACTATGTCATTCATATTCAGACGTTTAGTATGCAAGGTAAGCAAGAGGACTATCAGGTGAAGGTGGTTGTGGGGGCGAGGTAAAAAAGTACATTTGCCTTTAGGCGAATGACTTGATAGTCAATATATTCGCCTAAATACGAATACACTTTATTTTTTTTATCAAGTTAAATTTTTAATTTTCAAAGATATGCTTAGCCTTTTAAACAAAGTCTTGCTAATGCTTGCTACAATCTTAATTGAAACATAGGTTTTCCGCATCAAAATTTTTCAACCACATAGAAAACATAGTTTGAATTGTATTGAAGCTATATTTTAATTGTATAAGTAAAAATAATCCGTGCAACTCTGTGTGCTTAGTGTTATCTGTGTTCCAAAGTTTACGTTAAATGTATTTTTATTACACAAAAATTACTTATAAATTTTGATGCGGAAAACCTAAGTGAAATGTCAGCACCTTGCTAAGTACAGCAAAAAATCTTATATTTAGCTTTAAACAAAATTAAGTATGAAAATTTACACCACACTCCAACGCAGTAGTAAACACGAACAGTTTTGCGAAGACTTTTTGGCAGTCATACACCCAGCTACAGATTGGTGCATTGGTGTAGTAGCAGACGGGTGTTCGAGTGGCAAAGACTCTCATTTTGCAGCAGCCCTACAGTGCAAGTTATTGCGACATCTTGCCCAAAATTTTAAATTTTCTCCCACAGACACACCGCAAACACTTACTTTTACTTTGCTACATCAATTTTTCAAAGCATTGCAGCAAGAACAACAACACTTGGGTTTGGCTTGGGACGAGTTGCTGGCTACATTGATTATTTTTACTTATCAAAAAAGTACAAAAAAACTATTTATCACTTGTTTAGGAGATGGTGTGGTGGTGATTGACCAAAAAGTTCATGTTTTTGACCAACACAACCAGCCTGACTACCCCGCCTATCATTTGAATAAAACCCCGCAAGAACTCCATCAATATTTTGATTTACAGACTTTTAATGTAGAAAATCCACAGCAGTTTGCCATAGCCACAGACGGCGTATTAGCCATTACCAATACAAAAGATATACAAGAAGACCTTTCGGAAGAAGCTACCAACTACTTATTACTAAACACAGAATTATTACAAGTAGAAAGTATGTTGAATAGAAAATGTAATATTTTGCAAAAACAAAGAGCTTACGCCTTTTTAGATGACATAGCCATTATCAGAGTCGTTTTTTAATACGCCTTATCTCAATAAATAAGAGTGAAGTTTTCAACAGAAAAGTATGATTGGTAAATTTCTTGTTAAAACTTACATGAATAAACCGCAAAAAGATTAATTTTGATTACTCTTTTGGCTACTTTAATGTCTGTTACATGAAATTCATTTTCTTTATCCTATCTTTTGCTTTGAGTGCGTTTATCTCTCTTGCACAGGTTGTGCAGGTAGATACCGTACAGCTTAGCTCCAGCCAAGAAAAACACTATGAAGTACCCAATTCGGCAGTGTTGTACTACATAGACTCTGTGGGAACACAGACTTTTGAAAGTATCCAAACACAAAATGTTTTATTAGTACCAACTACAAAAAATACTATAAGTATCCCTAACCATATCTCTAATGTATGGGTAAAATTTACGATTAAAAATACGACTAAAGACACTGTTGGGGTTTTACTAAGAGAAAATACAGAAGGACGAACTTCCTATTATGTATTGGATAGTTTGCAACAAGTCATTACCAAAGATATTAGCGGAGATTTGGCTACTTGGGACGAGAAAAAAGGCTTCAGAACCACCCAAGAAGCCTATTTTACCTTAGCCCCACAAACCACCTACACTTTTTTAATACATCATTACACCACTTGGCGGGTAAAAAGAAACGTAGTCATTAAGTTTCCTATCCTACTAAAAAATGCTACAATTCATTTCGAAAACAACTATTATGCTCGTACAAGCACCAAAATAGGTTTCCTCAAAGACTATTTCAGTGGCATGATTGTAGGTATTGTTTTTGTCATGGCTCTTTACAACTTGTTTCTATTTTTTACAGTAAAAGAACGTAGCTACCTTTATTTTGTACTATTTCTGCTACCAACAGGAATGTTTTTTATGTATTCGCAAGATTTTAGTAATACCATCTTTTTCCCTAATTACCCTCTCTTTGAAGAAGCCTTACGGATACATTATGTTTTCCTTATTTTTGTCTTTTTCATTTGGTTTACCCAAGCCCTTCTAAATACCAAAAAGCTATTTCCTCGTTGGCATCAATGCTTGAAAATCTTATGGATAGCTGAAACAGTGATGCACAGTTTGAATGTGCTTAACTACTTTTTTGGAAATTCCGAAACGGGCAACATTTTATTCAATATGAGTGATGCGTTGTTACTAACGATTGTTCTTGCTTGTATCTCCATAGCCGTTTATGCTTTATTCAAAAAATACCACCCCGCAAAATATTATATTTTAGCTTGTTTCATGTCTTTGTTTTGTACGATAATCTATATTGTTTTACATCAAGCCAAAGGCGAAGTAGGAATTGTGCAATATTTGGTACAAATAGGGGTAGTCTTGATGATTATTTTGCTTTCTCTTTCTTTGTCCGATAAAATTAATTTGCTCAAAAAAGAAATTACACAAAAAGAGTTGGAAAAAGAAACACAACGCAGGCAACTCTTTGAACAGCAAGCAGTTGTATTGGAACAGCAAGTAGCACTACGCACTACCGAACTGCGCGAGGCAAATGAAGAATTGAACCAAACGAATGAGGAGTTGGGCGTTACGATGGAGAAAATGAAAATCCAAGCCGATGAAATAGCCAAGCAACACGAAGACATTAAGGCAAGTATCAACTATGCCTTGCGTATCCAAACAGCTATACTGCCCACTACTGCCGAAATGCAACAGCTATTAGGCAATTATTTTGTGTTTTTCCGCCCAAGAGATATAGTATCGGGTGATTTTTATTATTTGGCTACTGTTGAAAATAGTAACGAACAATTTGATAATCAATTCATTGTAAGAAAAAACTTTTTGGCAGTAGTGGACTGTACGGGGCATGGTGTACCGGGTGCTTTCATGTCCTTGATTGGCAATGATATTTTAAACGAAACCATTAAAAACAAAAATATTACACAAACCCACCTTATTTTAAACCAACTCAACAAAGGCGTGCAAGCTGCCCTCCGCCAATCTGATAACAATAACCAAGACGGAATGGAGGTAGCTTTATGCGTGATAGCTTACAACAAACAACAACAAGCCACACACATAGAATATGCTGGAGCAAGGCAGAACTTGTACTACGTGCAAGAGGGTAATTTACATGAAATTAAAGGCGACAAAATGCCCATAGGTGGCTCACACTACCAACCCGATAGAAATTTTACGGCTCATCAGTTATTGATAACAAAGCCTTTGGTAATTTATCTCTGTTCAGATGGCTACCAAGACCAATTTGGCGGAGAGGCAGGGCGTAAGTTTATGGCAAATCGACTGAAAACTCTTTTTACGGATATTGCCGATTTGGATTGTGAAACCCAAGCCCAATTAGTTACCCAGAATTTTGATGATTGGAAAGGTAGGCAGAAACAAGTTGATGATGTTTTGGTGGTTGGAGTGAAAATAAGTGGATAGACAACATATGAAGTTTGATAACGACATTATTTATTTGTACCACAGACTTCAGTCTGTGTTGAATTAAAATCACAGACTAAAGTTCGTAGTATAAATTGTAGTTTTCTACAAATTTAAAACGTCTGTATAAAAGCACAGAGCTAATACCAATTATAGATTAGATAACGCAACTTGCGTTAGATACAGTCCAAAGATGTCATCTTTACGCATTGAACTAAATACTAAGTAAATGGAAAGATTTATCTGACTCTTTCAAAGTGTCGGATAATTATGATAATCAATTAGTTATGGAAAATAATATTATCAATTAATTAGTTACTCGTACTTACTTATAATTGGTATAAACAACTACTTTGATAAGTAAGTTGCTATTTGTCATTAATTAAAACAAAAAATCATTTTTTATTTTAATTAAATTTCCTTTAACTTTGTAACCAAACAAGAGAAAGATATGGCAACATTGTTAGATACACCTACCCCCGAAGTGAAGTACAACGAAGACAGCATTAAGTCCTTAGATTGGCGGGAGCATATTCGCCTTCGTCCCGGTATGTATATTGGGAAGTTGGGAGATGGTTCGGCACAAGATGACGGTATTTATGTCTTGGTAAAGGAGATTGTGGACAACAGTATAGACGAGTACATGATGGGCAACGGCAAGGAAATTCGTATTACGGTTACGGCAAGCAGGGTAGAAGTGCGTGATTTTGGGCGGGGGATTCCTTTGGGTAAGGTAATAGACTGTGTATCTAAAATCAATACAGGTGGTAAATATGACTCTGGGGCTTTCCAAAAGTCTGTGGGCTTGAATGGTGTGGGTACGAAGGCGGTAAATGCCTTGTCAGATTATTTCAAAGTGCAGTCTTTCAGGGACAAAGAAACAAAATTGGCGGAGTTCAAAAAAGGCGAATTAGTCTTAGATGCTCCCGTAGCCCATTGCAAAGATGCTAACGGTACTTTTATTGCCTTTGAGCCAGACGATACGATTTTCAAGAACTTTCATTTCATTCCGCAATATTTAGAGGACTTGATTTGGAACTATGCTTTCTTGAACGCAGGGCTAAAAATTGTGTTTAATAAGCAAGAATATTTCTCGAAAAATGGTTTGAAAGATTTGCTTACCCGCAAAACAGACGAGGAAGCTCTGCGTTACCCTATCATTCATCTGAAAGGACAAGACATAGAGTTGGCTTTGACACACAACGAACAGTATGGCGAAGAATATTATTCCTTTGTGAATGGGCAGTACACTACGCAAGGCGGTACACACTTGGCAGCTTTTCGGGAGGCAGTGGTGAAGGCAGTAAGAGAATTTTACAAAAAAGATTTTGAGGCAGCCGACATTCGGGCTTCTATCGTAGGGGCTATTGCGGTGCGGGTGCAAGAACCTGTTTTTGAGTCACAAACCAAAACTAAATTAGGTTCTTTGACCATAAGCCCCGAAGGTGCTACGCTAAGAAGTTTTGTCAATGAATTTATTAGCAAGGAGTTAAACAATTATTTGCACAAAAATCCACAAACGGCAGATGCTTTGTTGAAACGGATTTTGCAGTCTGAAAGAGAAAGAAAAGACATTGCGGGCATCAAGAAATTAGCAAACGAAAGAGCCAAAAAAGCTGCGGTTTTCAACAAAAAACTGCGTGATTGTCGGGTACACTACAACGAAGGCAAGGAAACAGACACCAAACGGTACGACAGCACTTTGTTCATTACGGAAGGGGACTCTGCAAGTGGTAGCATTACCAAAGCAAGGGATGTACAAACACAAGCCGTTTTTAGTTTGAGAGGTAAGCCGCTAAACTGTTTTGGTTTGACCAAGAAAATTGTGTATGAAAACGAGGAGTTTAACTTGTTACAACACGCCTTGAACATAGAGGACGGCATGGAAGGTTTGCGTTACAACCGTATCGTCATTGCGACAGATGCAGACGTGGACGGTATGCACATCAGGCTGTTGATGCTTACGTTTTTCTTGCAATTCTTCCCCGATTTGGTGCGGAATGGTCATGTGTATATCTTAGAAACACCGTTGTTTAGGGTAAGAAACAAGCAAAAAACTTTCTATTGTTATTCAGAAGAAGAAAAGCAAAAAGCCATTAAACAGTTGGGCAGTAAACCAGAAATTACTCGTTTCAAAGGTTTAGGAGAAATTTCGCCAGATGAATTTGGTAGATTTATTGGCGAAGATATGCGTCTTGAGCCTGTAATTTTGACCAAAGATACCCACATTCAGAAACTACTGAACTACTATATGGGCAAAAATACGCCTGATAGACAGACTTTTATCATAGACAATTTGAGAGTGGAGAAAGATGTGGTAGAAAATTAGATAATCTCTATGGTTTAAACCTATAAGGTTTTGTAGTGTCGTGCTATGAATTGTTATACGTAGTCTTCAAGAAGCTCTATAAAGATGACATCTTTCTAAAAGATGTCATCTTTATAGAGCTTCTTGAAGACAATCAAACTTATTTCTTTGAAAAAAAT
>CANGYA010000077.1 GCA_947457925.1 Cytophagales bacterium
TAAATTGTTATACTTAGTATTCAAGAAGTTCTCTAAAGATGTCATCTTTTCAAAAGATGACATCTTTAGAGAACTTCTTGAATACTATCAACTTTTTTCTCTGAAAGAAATTAGTTTTGCTATAAGTTTTTAAAGCACGATACTAAAAAACCTTATAGGTTTGGAGTTTGTGTATCACTACTTCAAAATGTCCATACTAATTGTACTACCTTCATTAATCGTAAATTTTTTGACAATCGTATAAACACTTCCTTTGGCTTCTTTGGCACGTATCACTATTTTGTAATTCCCCGGTTGCAGTGCCACTGCCATTGTTTTGTTTGTACCCACATCTACATTATCCACCCAGACAGGTTCTTGACTATTTTCTAATTGATAAATGCTGTAGTAACCTTCTAACAAACTGTTTAGATTTAATAGCCCAGGGGTAGCTATTGTAATTTCGGTAGTAACACCTTGTTTAATTTCTTGGTTTTTCAAATACATACGTGGCACAGTCAATACCTCCAAATCGTATTTGCCTACAATATATTGCTGTGTCATGTTCATTTTTTGGGCGTACAAAGTCTGTAACTCTCCTGCTTTACGCACTATAGCCTTGATGTTACCGTATTCAGACGAGGCTTTGAGGTTAATTCTTAGTCCGCCTTGTGGGGTTTTGGCTTTAATGGTGTTGTGTCTGCCACCCTCTATTTGCACATTGTCTAACCGCACAGGAGGCAAAGTATTAAAAAAAATATCGTAATCTATGGCTGCATCTATCTGCAAAGTATCCGTTTTACCTTTATTGTCCCGCCAATGCACCAAATCATAAATCACATCATTTGTAATACGATTGACAAAAGACATATTCACATTGCTTTCTCTGTTTTGTCCATTTTGGTCTTGCATCTCTACGGTAATCGTGGTGCGACCCAAAGTTTGTTTCATTACATAGCCCAACAAATTGCGAAAATCTTTGCCACTTCGAGCATCATACGCCTTGCCCATACACGCAAAAGCCTGTGTAAAATCCTTACCCACACCCAAACCAATAATATACGGTTTCAACATAATACCTTTTTTCTGCAAACCTAAAGCAATGGCACAAGGGTCGCCTTTACAAGCCTCTATGCCGTCTGTTATCATAATGATAAGGTTACGATAGTTTTTATCTTCGGGAAAATCTTTGGTAGCTTGTTCCAATGAATAGGCAATAGGCGTAGTACCTTTGGGTTGTATCGTAGCTAACTTCGCCTTCAACTCATTATGACTAAAGGCTTTAAAGGGTACTTCTAACTTAGAATCTTGGCAGTTTTGGGGTTTTGGCGGAAATTGGTGTCCGTACACCCGCAACGCCAATTCTACGTTTTTGTTAGCCTTCATAGAATCTACTAATTCGGCTAATTGTTTTTTGGCTATTTCCATACGAGTTCCTCCGTCCCATTCAGATTGCATACTACCCGAACCGTCTAAGACGAAAAGAATACGGGTTTTTTCGGGCATTAGTTTTTGGGCTTTTTGGGCATAGCTACTATGCACTATGCAACACAACAAAACGGCAACTATTGTTTTTAAGTGAGTGGCTAACATACTAATAGGATTTGCGTATTTTCAAAGGTAAAGAAAATAATTGAACGAAGTACAATAAATTTTACTGTATTAGGCATACTTTTGGTGAATACAACGTTTATGAATAGTTATAGTAGCATAGACTTCAGTCTGTGCAATTTATTGTTTTTCAATTATTTGCAAACAGACTAAAGTCTGTTATACACATTCATTACTCTAATTTATTTTTTTATCATGGCTATCAATCTGAATAAAGGAAGCAAAATTTCCTTAGAAAAAGAAGGCAAACGGTTAGAAGAAGTTTGCATAGGGCTAAACTGGGGCGTTATCAAGAAAAAAAGTTCTTTCTTTGGCTTAATTGGCGGCGGCAAAGAAGACGTAGATTTGGACGGCAGTGTCAGTCTATTCAACGATAACAAGAAAGTCGTAGAAACGGTGTCGTACCGTAAGCTCAAATCTTCTGATGGGGCTATTGTCCACAGTGGAGACGACAGGTCTGGCGACTCTGCTGGCGATGACGGCAAAGACAACGAGGTGATTCAAATTAATTTACCTCGTATCAATGCAGGTATTACGCAAATTGTGTTTTTCTTAAATTCGTTCAAAGGACAAGACTTTGCAGACATTCCGTACTCTAAAATACGTATTTTTGAAGGCAATAAAAACGAAGTAAAATCTGTTTTTGCAACCTTTAATTTGTCTGCCGAACCGTCTTTTGCGGGTAGTGTGTCTATGATTATGGGTAAATTGACCAAAAAACCTAACGGTAATTGGGACTTTACGGCTATTGGCGAAGCTGTAAAAGCTGCAAATATTGATGAAACTATTAAGGTAATTCAACAGAATTATTTGTCGTAAAAACCTCACCCCCCTACCTTTCCAACTCAGTTGCCTCTCCATTTGGAGAGGGGGAGTTTTTACGTCAATTTTGACCTTTTAAGGTCAAAAAAATCCCCTCTCCAAATGGAGAGGGGGTAGGGGGTGAGGTAATAACCCTACTCCAAATAGAAAAAAGGTGTGTTTTTACTTTTTAGTAATGGTGCGTTGCTCAATTCTTTTCTCGTAATTTTCTCCTTTGAAAATCCGTTTTACGTACACACCCGACACATGAATCTGGTTAGGGTCTAACTCCCCTGCTGGTACTAATTCCTCTACTTCGGCAATCGTAATTTTACCTGCTGTAGCCATCATAGGGTTAAAATTGCGGGCTGTTCCTCTAAAAATCAAGTTGCCCATTGTGTCGCCTTTCCAAGCCTTTACAAAAGAAAAGTCTGCACGTAGCCACTGTTCCATGAGGTAGGTTTTGCCCTCAAATTCTCTTACTTCTTTGCCAATGGCTACTTCTGTACCTACACCTGCTGGAGTAAAAAATGCAGGAATCCCCGCACCACCAGCTCGTATTCTTTCTGCCAATGTGCCTTGTGGAATCAACTCTACTTCTAACTCACCCGCCAAAAGTTGTCTTTCAAACTCCGCATTTTCGCCTACATAAGACGAAATCATCTTGCGAATTTGCTTAGTTTTTAATAATAAGCCCAAACCAAAATCATCTACACCTGCATTGTTAGAAATGACCGTTAAGCCCTTTGCACCTAATTTGAGCATTGCTGCAATGCTATTTTCAGGAATACCGCACAAGCCAAAACCACCTACCATAATGGTCATGTTGTCTTGTAAACCTATAATAGCTTCGTCTGCATTTTTTACTACCTTATTCATGTTGTTTTTTGGTTATAGTTACGAAAAATCGGAAAATATTTAGCTCATACCCACCACAGCCCCACACGCACAAAAGTACATAGAAACCATAGAAATTCAAATGTAAACTTTTTACTAAAAAATAGGGCTTGCATTGCAAAATAAGGAATAAGCTACGTTATTAGTAAAAAGATTGTAATTCATAACAAAATCACATGGATATTTCGTTTATTATCAATGAATTAGGTGAAGATAGAGAGAAGTATTTTAATGCCACTACTCCGCCTATAGTACAAAGTACCAATTTTGTTTTTAAGACGGTTGATGCCATGCGTCATGCCCTCAAACGTGAAAGCAGTGTGCCTTTTTACACCAGAGGCTGCAACCCTACGATTGAGCAACTCAACCACAAAATGGCAGCCCTCGAAGGTGCAGAAGCAGCCTTGAGTTTTGGCAGTGGTAGTGCTGCGGTGGCGGCGGCAGTCATGGCAAATGTGCAAGCTGGCGACCACATTGTTTGTGTGCAAAAACCGTATTCGTGGACATACAAACTTTTGACACAAATTATGGCTCGTTTTGGCGTAGAAAGCACCTTTGTTGATGGACAAAACCCCAAAAACATAGAAAAAGCTATACGTCCCAACACCAAAATTGTATATTTGGAAACGCCCAATAGTTTTACTTTTGAGTTACAAGACATTCGGGCTATTGCAAAAATTGCCAAAAAACACCACTGTATTACCATTGTGGACAACAGCTATTGTACGCCTATGAACCAACAGCCGATACAGTTGGGAGCAGATATTGTAGTTCACTCTGCCACTAAATACATTTCTGGACATAGCGATGCCGTAGGCGGTGTGTTGTGTGCTTCGCAAGTGATGGTTGACAAGATTTTTGCAGGAGAATTTATGACTTTGGGCGGTATCATTTCGCCCTTCAATGCGTGGCTGATGTTAAGAGGCTTGAGAACTTTGCCTATCCGTTTAAAAAGAGTGGCGAAGACGACCAAAAAAGTCGTGAAATTTTTGAAAAACCACCCCCAAGTAGAAAAAGTTTACTATCCGTTTTTGCCTTCACACCCGCAGTACAAATTAGCTAAACAACAAATGGAACAGCGTGGCGGTTTGTTTTCGGTAGTCATTAAGGCAGACCTCAAAGGCACAGAACTGTTTTGCAATTCGCTGCAACGGTTTTTGATGGGGGCATCTTGGGGAGGTTATGAATCGTTGATATACCCAGCTTGTGCCATGTACGACTCTGCTAATTATAGCACCACTACCCTACCCTACAATATTATCCGTTTTTATATAGGTTTGGAAGAACCTGAAGTATTGTTGGCAGATTTGGAACAGGCTTTTGAGAGGATAAAATAGTTAATACTTAACGAAAGAATTGTGTTAATGATAGTATTAAAACTTTACCGCAAAATGTGTATAAAGATGTAATTTTTTAGAAAGATTACATCTTTATACACATTTTGCGGTAATAAATGATGAGGTCATAAACCTAATTACTATCCTATGATAATTCCCTAAAATTCTCTACCTTTTTACCATTCAAAACATCAATAATATCTTTGATAACCTTGCTTGATGTTTCATGATAATGGTGGTTTGCGTTTTTCTCTATCCAGTCTTCTGTGGCATCATCTATCGTACTCGACACATCTACCTCGTACACATCTGTAACAATTTTCTTGTTCCGTCTGCCATACGCACCCAAACGGTTATTGGTATTTTTAGTATATTTAGAGAGCATTAAAGCTGCATCTTGGTTATGATAGTAAATATGTACCCTTTCGCCCATGTCTATCAAATATTGTAGAGGTTGGTTGTCTTCAAAAGTATCATACTTTGCGTCAGCAGCTACTAAAAATATTTCTGTAAATATTTCTAAGGTATTTCTGGCAATTACTTTCATTGCACTTTCTAACACTTGGTTGCCCATAGAATGACACATCAAATGAACTTTTTGCCCACAAGGTTGATTCGCTGCACTAAAAAACTGCCGATAAAACTCTCTTAACTTAAAAATCCCTTTGGCAAAGGCAATTCCCGACCTTTCAGCATCTGCTTGGTCATCTTGATAGCCATAAAAAGGTACAGGAATACCAGACGGCGTACTTTGCGAAGGCCAGCTAAAAATGACAATATGAGCAATCGGCGACTTTTTATCCTCTACATACTTTTTGTTAAGCCTTGAAAACTCTGCTTGAACAGAGGCTAAATCATTATTAAAACCATGTACGTACAACAAAACATCAGCCTTTGGCTTGCCGTCTTGCGTCTTTTGGTTGCGAGCCTCTAAGATGGCTTGATACAATTTTTTAAAGAACAGTGCAGAGCCTTTATCGGTATTGAGTGGTTGAGCTACACTGTAGTTAAGGTCAGACAAGGCATTGGCATCTTCATACAACGAAAATTGCCTTGTTTTGAGAGAATACTCTCCAAAACGAAGGTTGGCACTGGCTGTTTCCTTGCCGTCTGGTCTTATTTCTTCCTTTTTGGTTTTGCTATTGTAAACAATTTCTCTGTTAGTGATGATGAAGTTCATATTTTTGGCATTTTTTTTACAATATAAAGATTGGTGTAAATATTTGCAAGAGAACAAGTGTGTGTGAAAAATATTCTTTCTATCTGCCAACAGCAAAAATGAATCACTGGGTAAATCCACAAAGATTTATTGTAAAATTTGTTATTTTCATTCATTTTTTCGTAATTTCATTCTAAAGCCTTTTTTTCCATTGATTACTATGAAGACCTTAAAAATAACTACAGGCGTGTATTGGGTAGAGATAGAAGAAGCCAACCTGCGAATACTCTGCGGTTGCCCTGCCGATGCCGTAAAGCACATGAAAAAAAGGGGATTTATAGAAGAAATAGAAAAAAACGGAGTAAAGTGCGAAACAGGTCCTAATGCCATATTATTGTCAGATGTTTTGATACAAAACGGACAATTTGCCAACCTTACGGAGTTTCCTGTTTTGCAAATGTTGTACTTACAAGGCATGATTATCCCGAAACACCCCAACAACAACGGCACAAAACCCTTGTTGATAGGTGGCGAGGACATGGTAAACTCACAAATGGAGTACATTTTTAGGGGTAATTACGGTTTAGTAAACAAAGAAGAATTGTTAGAGGCGGGTGGCGTTAGCCCCGAAGAAGCCGATGAAATGATGAAAATTAAGTTGTTTTTTGCCTTCGGAAATATCAACCCCGCACAAAATTTATTAGATAGAAGAATTGTATTAGATGACCCCATAGCCATACGCAATGAGGTGTATATCAGGCGGTTGAAGCTGAATGTTTATGAAATTTCTTACAAAGACGAGCATACAATCATAGATTTAAACTTAGCCTCTCACGAAAGATACGAAGCCCCTTTCCAATTAGGCTATCAATTTATCAAAAGAGAATATTTTTCAGTCATACACTCTGGCGAAGGGGACGGTTGGGACATTCACCGTCCTTGTATGTCGTCTATAATTGTTTTTCAGGGCAAAATTTATTTGATAGATGCAGGCCCCAATATTGCCACTACACTCAATTACTTAGGTATAAGTATTAACGAAATAGAGGGAATTTTTCATACTCACGTACACGATGACCACTTTGCGGGGCTTACGTCTTTGATACGCACCGACAGAAAAGTGAACTACTATGCCACCGCCTTAGTACGTGCCTCTGTTACCAAAAAGCTGTGTGCATTGATGAGTATTAATGAAAATAATTTTGAAAACTTTTTTACTATTCAAGATTTACCTTTTGACGAATGGTCTAATGTGGAAGGGCTACAAGTCATGCCGTTTTATTCGCCACACCCCGTAGAAACGAACTGCTTTGTGTTCATGGCAGAATGGGGCAATGACGACAAAACCTATGTGCATTTGGCAGATACATCTTCTTTTGAAGTCTTAGATAGAATGTTGCAAAATAATGTGATTACCCAAAGCAAATATGATAAAATAAAGAATAATTATTTACAAACAGCCCATTTAAAGAAAATAGACGTAGGCGGTGGTATGATACATGGCAACGCAATGGATTTTAGGAATGACGACTCGCATAAAATTGTATTGGCACACACCAACAAGCCCTTGACAATGGAGCAACGCCAAGTAGGTTCTTCGGCTGCGTTTGGCATGGTAGATACATTGATTCCTGCCAACCACCACTACAATTATATTTTAGAAACGGCTTTTAATTATTTGCGGTTTTATTTTCCCAATGCCCCTTTGTACGACATTCATTACTTGCTCAACCACCCCCTCAAAAACTTTAATGTAGGCTCTATTTTGTTCAAAAAAGGTCATGTAAGTGATTCAGTCTATTTATTGTTAAGTGGTTCTGTTGATTATATAGACAGCAAAACCAATACGATTCATACATTTTATGCAGGTTCTCTGATTGGTTTTTATGCAGGTTATTTGGGAATGAATGCCTTAGAAACGTATTGGGCAGCCAGCAATATTCAAACTTTGCAACTTCCTGCTGATGCTTACAATGAATTTGTACTAAGAAATAATTTATATGTAGAACTCAAAAAATTAGAAGATTACGTCATTCTTTTACAAGAAACATGGTTATTTGGCGAAGTCGTATCTTTCCCTATCCTCACCAAAGTAGCACGTATGATGACAAGAGTTTGGTTAGAACCGAACACATCTTTATATACTTACCAAGTAACAGATTTGCATTTGATAGTAAAAGGAGAAGTAGAAATTTGGTTTGGTAGCCAACTGATAGAAAAACTACAAGAAGGCGACTTTTTTGGTGGCGAATTTATCTTGTTTGGCGAATACTGCAATTTTGAGTTGCGTATGACACAAGACACGAATTTTTATTGTCTGCCCGCCCAAGAATTGACAGATATTCCGATTGTTTTCTGGAAACTCTTAGAAACTTACGAAAAACGACTACGCAAAGCAGGCAAAAACGAAATTAGTTTGTTCAGGAAAAGCAACATAGGACAGCCACAAAAGAAATAATTAGAAATAATATAGTTCTACAATTTAACTTCTTGTAGATTTTAAAAGCCCTATAATTTCTTCTAAATCTTTCACTCTTTGACTATTTAGCAAATTTTCTTTTTTCAAAAACTCTATTTCGTTTCTTAGTTTGTCTATTTCTTGTAAGTATAATGTGGTTTGTGTGGTGTCATACTGCCCAGAAACCATTACGCCTGTAATTAGCCCTGCCCCTGTATTAGCATTGTGTATATTCAATAAATTTTTTGCATCAAAACTTGCCAAAAACTCAGGGCTAACCTCAAGAGTTTTCGCAATTTGCTCTATACGTGAATAGGAAACATCTGTTTCTCCACTCTCTATTTTTCCATACGATTGTTTTGAAATGCCTAACATTTCTGCCAAATGTTCTTGTGTATAGTTACGTAGTAACCTTACATTTTTAATCTTTTCGTGTATCATAAATCCTTATTTAGCTCAAAATCATAGAAATTTTATAAATAGACAAGTGTTAGTTGATTTTTAGTACGGTTTAAAAATACATTAACATAGCAAAATAGTAGCTACTTTTGCAGCAAAATAATTTATTTAGTAATAATTTTTATTTACAATGACAAAAAATTTTATTTATTTTGTTGTACTTTTTATTGTACTACAATTTTTTAATGCTTGTAACGTATTGTCTGAGCAAGAAGTAACAAAAAAAAGTGTAGATTTTTCTGCTCTGTTGAATGATAAAAACAGAAGAGGAAGAACAGAAACACAATTTATGGTGGATATAGACACCAAAAACGGCTGGTTAGTATTTAAGGATAGTGCAGACTTTAATCTGGCACTATAACTTGTTATGAAAAACAACCCCGATGTGATTGCAAGCTGGGAGAAAAGTCATACCCTTGCGTCACTAAATAAACTATATGAAGTGGTGATTAGTGAACAAAGTACCTATTTAAAATCACTTAAGCTGACAGAACAACCATCAAACTTGCCATTATGTGAGGTGTTAAAAGCCAATCAAGACAAGTTCATTATCAGTGCCAAGAATGGTATTGATATGAAAGTAACCGTAGATGCAATGGCTTACTTGGTTAATGTTGATAATTTAGTAAAAGTTGGGAATCAAATCATTCAATACAATTATGACGATATCAAAATAATTGAAAATGGTGATGTGAGTAAAGTTGCTACTCTCTCTACTACTAAAGTAACAGCAGGCAATGTATTTGTTGGGAAAGTAGAAAGAACTTCAAATTTAATTAGTAAGGAGGTAAAAACTAAAGGTGGAAGAACAGAATATACTAGTGTGGCCTCTTGTGATTCAAGGGACAATACATGGAATAGTGGTGGTAGTTATCTTCATCCAGATGCTGTTATAGCCTACTTAGAAGAAATTAGTTATAGATGTACAGTCTGTCCACCTCCTCCATTGAGCATTGGGGGTCATTATAATACTTATCATGCACAAATAAAATTAAGGTCATTATCTAACTATTGGCCGTTTGGATGGTACAATTATACTACCTATAATCTACATTCAGAAGGCACTGTTGTAATATCGTGGCAGCCTACAGGCTTTTATGAAGATGAGATAACAGGAATTAACCAAACTTATTCAACACCTTCTTATTCATCTCCAGTTCATACCCGTACGCATACATTCCTCTATATAAATCTTCTTAATACACAAATTCCACAATGGGATCTTTCCTATGGTCATTATAAAGCAAGAGGTAATTATACAGTAGAACAGGGGTTTTGTTCTTGTATCATATGGTAATAGCACATAGGCTTTAAAGCCTACTTTTTACATTAAGTTATCATTGTTTTATATGGAGAGTTGTTAAAGTAGTTTTTTTATTTTATTGATTATCAAATATTTAAAAATAAATAAAAATTTACCTTATACCCTCTAATGTAAAATATTCAATAATCATATCTCTTAAAAAAAGATATGATTATTTGAATTTTATTACTCACATTTTTTTATTAAACTTAAACTGTTGTGAAAAAAATATTATTTTCATTTATCTTATGGATGAGTTTATTCCAAAGTCTTGCCCAAATTGATATCGATGAATTGAATGCAAAGCCACAAAAGTTCAGAGTAGGTTTTGAAATAGGCTTAACATTTAGTTCTATGTCCTATCAGAATATGCCCTTTTTGGCACGTCAAGATAATCAACGGCAGTGGATTCTCTCTGATATACAAAGTGGAGCATTTAGAGGTACACAACCGTCTTTTATGATTGGTTTAAATACAGAGTGGCGGATTACAAAAAAAATAGCTCTACAAAATGGTTTTAACTTCTTTAGAAGGACTATTGTGCATTCTCCTGTTGATAATGAGATTATCTATGCTGGACTTACAACAATGGCTAAGTTTCTTCCATTTAATAAAATACCTAACCTCTACTTTTTGGCAGGTGGTCGTTTAGATTATATGTTTGACTATTATTTAGGTCAATCAAGACTTATACTAAATTATAGTGAGAAAGAATTTGAGTTATCTCCTATCATTGGTATTGGTTATGAATGGCATAAATTACCTTTTGTTATCATAACTACTGATATTCGTTTTAACCAAGGTGTAAAAAATTTGGTTGGAGATGCAGCTTGGCAACAAAATGTTAATCATAATGCAACAGCCTATAACCAAACCATTTGGCTAAATCTCAACTTCTGGTTTAAGAAGAAACGTACAAAATAAACTTACTTTTGCCCTATCCTTTTGACACCTTGGTAGGGCATTTTCTATGTAAACCAATAGAAACTGAAATTACATTTTAAGTTTAATTTACTAATTTACCACCACTCGCAGTTTTTCCCCGAAAAATTTGAACATTTCTTTTTAATTCCCCAAAATATCGTATTATTGCCTAATAGAAACGTACAACACTTGAAATACGAAAATGAGAGAAATTGCTTTTAGAGAGGCTCTGCGTGAAGCCATGTCGGAGGAGATGCGTAGAGATGAAACGGTGTTCCTAATGGGTGAGGAAGTAGCCGAATATAACGGTGCTTACAAGGTCAGTCAAGGTATGCTTGATGAATTTGGAGCAAAAAGAGTGATAGATACGCCGATTGCAGAATTGGGCTTTGCTGGTATTGGTGTGGGAGCAGCCATGAACGGACTCCGCCCCATCATAGAATTTATGACTTTTAACTTCTCTTTGGTAGCCATAGACCAAGTGATTAACTCCGCAGCCAAAATGATGTCTATGTCTGGCGGACAATACAGTGTACCTATTGTTTTCAGAGGGCCTACAGGCAACGCAGGTATGTTGAGTTCACAACACTCTCAAAACTTCGAGAGTTGGTACGCCAACTGCCCGGGTTTGAAAGTGGTTGTACCTTCTAACCCTTATGATGCCAAAGGTTTATTAAAATCCTCTATTCGTGATAATGACCCTGTGGTATTTATGGAGTCTGAATTAATGTATGGCGACAAAGGACAAGTACCTGATGGCGAATACCTTATTCCGATTGGTGTGGCAGACATTAAACGCAGTGGTACAGACGTTACGATTGTGTCTTTTGGCAAAATGATGAAAGTGGCTTTACAAGCAGCCGAAGAAGCTACCAAAGAAGGCATTTCTTGTGAAGTCATAGATTTGCGTAGTGTAAGACCTATAGACTATGCAACCATTGTGGATTCTGTGAAAAAAACTAACCGTTTGGTAATTGTCGAAGAGGCTTGGCCTTTAGCAGCTATCTCTTCCGAAATCACGTACCATATACAAAAACACGCCTTTGATTATTTAGATGCCCCTATTCACCGCATCAATTCTTTCGATTTACCATTGCCTTATGCCCCTACATTGATAGACGTTATTTTGCCTAACGTACAACGTACTATGGCAGCTATCAAGGCGGTTTTGTATAGATAATATTTTTCTTTAAAAAATGTAAAGCCTTATCACAATAGGAGTGATATTTTTTGTAAGTATTTGATTATCAATAATTTATTTTCACTAAATAAAATATTGATAATCAAGGCTTTCCAAGTCTTACAGACTTGGAAAGTTAAAGAATGTCATTCTTATGTTTTAGTTTGTTTTAGAGTACAACCACCTAAAGGCATTAAATACGGCTGGGTGTGTAACCGTAGCATGGTTTTCGGCAGGTAAAAAATCAAAGTGAACTTTTATGTTTTTACTTTGTGTTTGTTTGATTTTGTCCGCCAATAGTTTTGCATCTTCTTCCATAGTATGATTGTCAAAAATAGGTGCTAAACCTTCTTTGCCCACACCTATATAAATATCCAAAGATTTTGTGAATGTTGCTTGTAAAATTTTCGGGTTCTTTTTCAATAAATCCCCATCATTCCACCAAATACTTGGACTGATAATGATATATTTATCAAATAGTTGTGGTTTTGTAAACAATATTTCCGTTGCCACTAAACCACCCAAAGACTGCCCAATAATGGTTTTTGTGGTACTGGTTTTGTATTTTTTATCAATATAAGGCTGTAATTCCTTTTCTATAAAACTCATAAACCGTTGAGAACCACCTGCACTTGGATATTTTTTAGTAACAATTTCATGGGTGCTTGGGCTTGTAAAATCTCTACGTCTGTCCACATTGGCTATTCCCACTACAATAGATTTAGGCAATGTATTTATCCAAGGGAAGTTAAAATATTGCACCAATCCTGCAATATGAATAAAATCTTCATCTGCCGAACCATCTAATAAGTAAATCACAGGGTATTTGGTCGTATCATTTTCGTGATAGCCTTCGGGCAAATAAATGTTCAAAATTCGTTTTTCGCCCAATTCTTTAGACTGTAATTCATCAATCACTCCTAATAAAAAAGGTTTTGTATTTGGAATTGTAGGCAGTGAGTTTTGTTGTCCATACGCAGCCGTAAAGTACAAATAAACTGCAAAAAAATAAAATAAATTTTTCATGTTTAAAAATGTATAGTTAGTAAAATAAAAAATACAATAAAAAATTAACCCATAAGTTGTATAAAAGATTGCATCATACGGGCTGTAGCTCCCCAGATTGTATAGCCTTCAATGACAAAGCAGGGCAATTTTAATACTTTTCCTGATGAAATTCTAATATCCTGTACTTGCTGATTTTTTGGGTCTTGAAAATCCGTAAAATTAAGTTCTAATATCTTTTCAACTTCTCTGGCATTAGGTTCATAAACAGGTTTTTTTGCCAAAAAAGCCACAAAAGGCGTAACTAATGAATGACTTGGCGGAATATAAACATCTGGCAAAGCACCCAATAATTGGCTCTCTTTGAGTATTATACCCAACTCCTCATAACATTCTCGCAAAGCTGTTTCTACTAAACTGTTATCTGTAACATCTTTTTTACCTCCTACAAAAGCTATTTGCCCACTGTGCGTACCTTCATAAGTAGGTCTAAGTATAAAAGTAGTTTTCAGTTGTTGGTTTTCCTCAAAGCATAAGGCTATCACTGCACAAGGAGTTGGCGCTATACCTTTTTCTTGTATCAGATTTTTCTCAAATTGCGAAATGTCTGTATGACGCAAAGAATCAATGTGCAGAGGACGTAAATGAGGCGTTATTTTATTAAGAAGAATATGGTGCATAATTTTAATAAAAATATTTAAAGTTATTTTTTGAGATAAAATAGTATCATAATAATCATGTTCATAAAATTAAAGAACGATGCCATAAAGAGTAGTTATGATTAGTAAAAACTTAGTTGTGAAAAAAAAAAGATTTTTTCTTGTAAAAATATTGGTTTTACTTTCTCTTTTACATAAATTGAATTGCGAAATTATACGTAAGTTATTGTTTTTGCTTTACGATTCAAAGAGCCTTGTCTGATATGCGAAAAATTGGTTTATATTTATTTTACTTTTTATACATACTTTTTGCGGTTAAGCACATTTCTGTTGCTCAGGAAGTAGGTCGTCCCTTTGTAAAAGCTTATTTACCAAAGGAGTACAAGGCAGCTACACAAAACTGGGCTATTGAGCAAGACCAATACGGTGTGATGTATTTTGGAAATAGTGAAGGTGTTTTGCGTTTCGATGGGGCAAGTTGGCAATTAATTCCAGTAAGTAACAAATCTGTTGCCCGTTCTTTGGCTATGGACAACAACGGTATTGTTTACGTAGGAGCAAGAAATGAGTTTGGTTATTTGATGCCTTTCTCTGATGGTAATTTAAAATATGTTTCTCTATCTAAGCAACTCCCCAAAGAAGAACAAAACTTCAATGATACTTGGCAAACAATAGCTACACGAGAAGGAGTATATTTTCGCACACAAAACAGGATTTTCCGATGGTACAAAGGAAAATTATCTACTATTAAAGCACAAACAAGGATTTCACAACTCGAATATGTGCATGATAGAGTCTTCTTAAAACAATCAACTTTACCTTTAGCTGAAATAAAAGGTGATGAGATAGTACCTATTGACGGTTTGGACGCATTGGAAAAAGACGTAACACCAATTATACTTCCGTATGTAGAAGATAAGGTTTTGTTCTATAACTTAAAATCAAGTTTCCAAGTGTGGAGTCCTCGTGAAAAATCACTAACAAAATTACAAACACAAGTAGATAGTTTTTTAGTAAGAAATGGCATTTACGATATGTTCCGCCAGCCCAATGGCACATATATACTGTGTACTCGTAAAGGAGGGTCTGTTGTAATGAATGAAAAAGGTGTCATTACAAAAAAGATAGGTCGTAGTGAAGGGCTACACAACTTTACACATTACTGTGCAAAAACAGATAATCAAAATGGTATTTGGATAGGCACTAACAACGGCATCATTCATGTAGAAGCCAATTCTCCACTTTCTTATTTTAATGAAGTAAGAGGCTTAGAAGGTTCTACTTACAGCATGATACGTTATGAAGGGAGATTGTATGTAGGCACAAGCTTAGGTTTTTATGTTTTAGATGAAAAAACAGGTACTTTTTTATTAGTAGAACCCTTATCACAAGTTTGGGATTTAAAACAATATGTTTTTCAAGGTCAGAAAAAACTTATTGTAAGTTCTTCATCGGGCATCTATGAACTTAAAAATGATAAAATTGTCCCTATTGTGAATACTCCTATGGGAACTTCATTCTGTACTTATCTTTCTAAACGTACCCCTGATGTTATTTATTCTGGTAGTAGTAACTTGTTATTTGCTTACACATTCAAAAGTAATAAGTGGGAACGTACAGGTTTATTGCGATTTAAGGGCGATGAAATAAGGAGCTTACACGAAGATAGTTACGGGAATCTTTGGGGGGCTACAACGCTGAATGGCATTTACAAGATTAACTACAATAAGGTATTAGATTCTACAGCCTCTATCACCAAATATGATACATTAAAAGGTTTACCTTTACGTAACAACTCTATTTATGTTCTTGCAGATGGAGATTGGGTGATAGGTACAGAAAAAGGACTCAAAAAATACCACCCAGATAAAGACAGATTTGTACATGATACTCGTTTAGGAAAAGAATTTGCAGATAGCGTAAATATATCAAGTCTATATGAAGACAGACAGCGTAATATTTGGCTATTTGTAGAATATAAAGATGGACGTAAAGAATTAGGGGTGGCTGCAAAAGGTGGTGATGGTGATTATGAATGGGACGCAACACCCTACAGACGTTTGCCAGAAATGAATGAATTGGTCATTCATGGCGACCCTAATGGTGTCATGTGGTTTGGCGGTTCTGATGGTCTATTTAGATTTGATACCAAAGTAAGTAAAAACTATTTAGATAAACCCCAACTCCTTATTAGTAGAGTTTTAGTAGGAGAAGACAAGGATTCCGTATTATTTGGCGGAGTTTTCTCTAAAGATTTCAAACGACCCGACACTGGTGAACTATTGAAAATCGTTAGTTTGAATCAAACTAAAGACCAAGTTCCATTGATTCACTATGACTATAACTCTATGATATTTGAGTTTGCGTTGGCAAGTTTTGACGAAACCTCCTCTAATCAGTATAGCCATATTCTTGAAGGACACGATGAACATTGGTCAAATTGGAGTACCGAAACAAAGAAAGAATATACCAATTTGTTTGAAGGGCAATATACTTTCAAGGTAAAATCTCGAAACATTTATGGTATAGAGTCAGAAGAAGTAATCTATAAATTCAATGTTTTGCCACCTTGGTATAGGTCTGTGTGGGCATATATAGCTTATGTCATTCTTATTTCACTAACCGTTTACTTATTAGTTCGCCTATTTACCTACAGACTGAAACGACAAAACGAAAAATTGGAGGCTTTGGTAGCAGAAAGAACTATAGAATTAGCTCAACGTAACGAGGAAATATTGGCACAAGCAGAAAATTTGAAAGAAGCACACGCCTCTATTTCATTACAAAACTCTGAAATTAATCATCAAAAAAGGCAAATAGAACAGTCTTACAATAACGTAAGAGTCTTGAGTGAGATTGGGCAAAAGATTACGTCTGCCTTAGACTTACAAGAAATTAGCCGAATGGTGTATAGTAATGTAAATAGTCTGATGGACGCATCAGGATTTGGTTTAGGGGTGTATAATCACAAGAAAAATGCTATTGATTTCAATGGTTTTGTGGAGAAGGGAGAAATTTTGCCCGACCATTATGAATACATAGACAATGATAATCCTTCATTGGCAGTAGTTTGTTTAACACAACGCCAAGAAATAGTGATTAATGACTACAAACATGAGTACATTCATTATATTAAGAAAAAAGCTAATGATAATAATGTAGGAGGATTACCGCACTCTATTATTTACCTACCTTTAATGGTCGAAGATAGGGCTGTTGGGGTAATTACGGTGCAAAGTTTCAAAGTGAATGCGTATAACGAATCCAACTTGACTATCTTACGGACTTTGGCTTCTTATGTAGCCATTGCGATTGATAATGCAAATTCTTATCATATTATTGAGGAGAAAAATAAGCACATTACAGATAGTATCCGTTATGCTCGTACTATTCAACAAGCCACGCTACCGGGTAGAAAACGAATGGCTGAAGCTCTGAAAGACTATTTTGTAATTTTCCGCCCAAAAGATATTGTTTCTGGGGATTTCTATTGGATAACCCACATCAAAGAAGAAAATGAAGAAACAGGGCAAAAAATTGACAAAGTGTTTGTGGCGGTGGCAGACTGTACAGGGCATGGTGTACCGGGTGGCTTTATGTCTATGATTGGAAATAATTTGTTGAATGAAATTATCAAAATGCAACACGTCTATGATACCGCCAAGATATTGGAGCTATTAGACGAAGGTGTGGTACACGCACTAAGACAAGACGAAAAAGATAATGATGACGGCATGGACGTTATGCTGTGTTGTATAGAATATACAGACTCCCAAAATATTATCATGGGAGTTTCTGGGGCTAAAACTTCTTTGTTCTATGTAAGACAAGGCGAAACTCGCATCAATGATATGCGTGGGGATAATAGATTGATTGGCGGTATGAAACACAAATCAAGACCCTTTACCCGCAAAGAATTGTACTTGCAAGTAGGCGACATGATTTACCTAAGTTCAGATGGTTTTGGTGACCAAAATAACCCCGAAGGTTTGAAATTTGGAAAAGAAAGATTGAGAAATACTTTTGCGGAAATTTCTGTGATGAGTACCAATGAACAGAAAAAATACTTAGAAACAGCCTTAGATTACCACCAACAAAATGTAGAACAGAGAGATGATATTACTGTCGTAGGGATTCGTCTATAAAAATTCGTTCAACAGAAAAACAGCATTGCAAGCTACCTACTTCGCAATGCTGTTTTTTTATGTTGTAAAGTCATGGCTTGAATGTGAATTATTAACGTAAGTTGCGTAGTGCCTACTGTAGAACGGACTTTATATTTATTATTTAAAAATTTACTAAAAAAATAAAATACATAACTATTTTTTGTTAGAATGGCTGTAATTTGCAAAGCACAATCTGATAGTAAGCCAATGAATGCAGCAGCTACAGCCCTTAAACAATATTTTGGATATGACACTTTTCGTCCACTACAAGCCGAAATTATAGAGGCGGTATTGGCAAAAAAAGATGTATTTGTCTTAATGCCTACAGGTGGCGGTAAATCCATTTGTTTCCAAATTCCTGCCTTAGTGCAAGATGGCGTTTGTGTGGTCGTTTCGCCACTTATTGCCCTGATGAAAGACCAAGTAGAGGCACTACAAGCCAACGGAGTTTCGGCTGCCTACCTCAACAGTTCACAAACTACTGCCGAACAACGCAATGTAGAAGCCGATATGAGTGTAGGGAAACTCAAATTGTTGTATATTTCTCCTGAAAAATTGGTGAGTAATTATACGATTGCTTGGCTCAAAAAATTTACGATAAACCTATTTGCCATAGACGAGGCTCATTGTATTTCGTCTTGGGGGCATGATTTCCGCCCAGAGTACACCCAACTGCGGACACTCAAAGAGAGTTTTCCACAAGTACCAATTTTGGCACTTACCGCCACCGCCGACAAGGTAACTCGCAAAGACATTTTGGAACAGCTCAACCTCCATAATCCTACGGTATTTGTGGCTTCCTTTGACCGTCCCAATTTGTCTTTGACCGTAAAACCTGCACAAGACCGTTTTGGTATTGTCCATTATTTTATCAAGACAAGACCTAACCAATCGGGCATTGTGTATTGTTTGTCGAGGAAAGGAACGGAAAATTTAGCTGAAAAACTACAAGCTAAAGGCATTCCAGCCAAAGCCTACCACGCAGGCATGGATGCAAAGGCAAGAGCTGCGGTACAAGAAGAATTTATTAATGATGAAACGCCTATTATCTGTGCTACGATTGCCTTTGGTATGGGCATAGACAAGTCGAATGTGCGTTGGGTGATACATTATAATATGCCCAAAAACATGGAAGGGTACTACCAAGAAATTGGTCGGGCTGGTCGGGACGGACTGCCAAGTGATACCTTGTTGTTGTATGGCTTAGACGACCTTATTATGCTACGAGAATTTGCCCAACAAAGTGGACAAGCTGAAATACAGTTGGAAAAACTGGGGCGTATGCGACAATACGCAGAGGCTAAAATTTGTAGGCGAAAGATTTTGTTGAGTTATTTTGGCGATATTTTGGAACAAGATTGTGGCAACTGTGATGTGTGCAAGAACCCTCCGAAGTATTTTGATGGTACGGTGGCTATCCAAAAAGCACTATCGGCATTGTTGCGTACAGAAGAAAAAGTGGGTAGTGGTTTATTGATAGATATTTTGAGAGGGGCAAGGACGCAGGAATTACTCGAAAAAGGTTATGACAGCATCAAAACGTATGGCGTGGGGCGTGAGTTTTCGGTTTTTGAGTGGCAGCAAATCATTTTACAGGCAATTCAGTTGGGTATTGTAGAAATTGCTTATGATGACCACAAACACCTGAAAGTAACGACTTTTGGCAAAGATATTTTGCAGCAAAAACGCAATGTGCCTTTGGTGCAACTGGAACAATTTAATGCGGAAACTCGCAAGAAAACTGCGGAACAGACACCCAAAGAAAAACCTGTATCAGAAGCAGAACTTTTGACACAAGAACTATTCGAACTACTCAAAGAAAAACGCAAAAGAGTAGCCGAAGAACTAAAAATTCCGCCTTATGTCGTATTCAGTGATGCCACTTTGCAAGAAATGGCACAAAAAAAACCTTTGTTGGTCGCAGCTATGCAAAATATTAGTGGGGTAGGTGAAGCCAAAATGGACAAATTTGGCAAAGGATTTTTAGGTGTAATTGTCAAATTTACGATAGAAAAAGCCAAACAAGGGGCAAAAATTACAGGCAGTACCTATTTGCTTACTTATGATTTGTACCAACAAGGTAAACCTTTAGAAGAAATAGCCATGACCCGAAACCTCAATATTGGCACTATTGGGCAACATTTGGCGTATCTGTACGAAAATGGCTACAAAATTAACTTTGATGACTTGGTAAGCCCACAAGAGTTTCAACGGGTGGTAGATGTATATTTGGCACTGAACAAACCCGAAGCTGCTAAACCTATTTTTGAGGCACTGAACAGCGAAATTGGTTATGAAAAAATACGGCTGGCGGTGGCGAAGTATAAGTTGATGTAGTGCTAGTATAGAACAATTCTAACACACAACTATATTTATTTAATTATTTATTGCGTGTTAGAAATTATATTATTATTAATATTACTAGACAAAACTCCATAAAACTTTGAAAATGAGAGGCTTAGTTTTACTTTTAAGTTTACCAAGACAAAAAAAGTAGCTAATGCACTCTCATATTCGCCAATTTATCTCAAAAAACGTAGAAATACGCA
>CANGYA010000078.1 GCA_947457925.1 Cytophagales bacterium
TGGTAAAATATTTTTTTGTTTTTTCTCCCAAAAATATTGTAAAGAAACTAAACTACCTTTCCAGATTTCAGGTTCAAAATTTTCGCCTACGTGCAATGAAAGTTTGGCAGTTGCTCCTTTTTCTAATACAAATTTTTGGGCTGCAATCCAACATTCATGGGCAAATAGTGGAGTGATACAGCAAACTAATAAGAGTACAGAAATTTTCTTTGTCATAACCGTTTGTTTAAAATTGTTCTTGTAATTTTTGTAAAAATAAGTGATTGTTAAAATATTGTATTGTTTTTATTTACAAAACTTAATCATTATGAATAACCTATTATATAAAGACGAGTCTTATGCCATCATAGGGGCTTGTATGGAAGTTTACAAACAATTAGGCAGAGGATTTTTGGAAATTGTCTATAAAGATGCCCTTACCTATGAATTTCAACTTCGCAATATCCCGTTTGAAAGAGAAAAGAAGTACAATGTGCCTTACAAAGACGTTATTTTGAGTAGTTACTACTTTGCAGATTTTGTGATGTACGGCAATATCATTTTGGAAGTGAAAGGGGTAAGTGGTAGCCCGCCTGATGCCTTCGTAAAACAAACTCTGAATTATTTAGCCGTTTCAAAACTCAAATTAGGCATTATAGCCAATTTTGGTAATGAATCTTTGGAATACAAAAGGGTCTTGTTGTAACTCACAAGTAACACCAATTTCCCCCACTAATTGCACTAATTACACGAATTGGCAAACTTCGTTTGCTGAAGTTTTGAAGCAAGCGTAGCTTGCCAATTCGTGAAATTAGTGTAATTAGTGGCTTAAAACTCTGATAGTTTTCTATCTTCCAAAAACTGTTCATCTGTCAAAGTCTTCAAAAACGCAACAATCTTTGTTCTCTCCTCGGCAGTAATCGTAATGCCCAAACGTCCATTTTGTTCCAAACTTGCGTCTAAAGTTGGACTTTTGACCATGCCCTTGTTGTAGTGGTCGAGTACATCTTCTAAGTTGCGAAATCTGCCATCGTGCATATAAGGACGAGTAACTTCTACATTTCGCAGACTTGGCACTTTGAACTTGAAGTTGTCGTTGTCGTTTAAGGTAATTAATGCCCTGCCTTTGTCTTCGGGATTGCCAATAGGTAGCCCGTTATTGCGGTACGAAAAATCAGTAAATAATTCGCCTGTATGACAAGTTGCACACTTTTGTTTGAACAGTTCTAAGCCTTGTAGTTCTTCGCTGCTAAGGTTTACGCCCTCTTTTCTCACATATTTGTCGTATTTGGAGTTGGCAGAAATACACATGAGTTGAAACTGCGAAAGTGCTTTCAAAAATCTTTCTGTTGTGATGTCTTTTGAGCCAAAAGCCTTTTCGAATAAAACAGGGTACTTAGCCGTTTTTCGTAGTTTATCCAATACATTACCCAGTTTTTCGTCCATTTCATTGTGTGCTTCTATAGGTGCTATAGCAAATAAATCTAAGTCAAATACACCGCCGTCCCAAAAAAACTCTTTTTCCCAAGCCAAATTTTGAATGGGCAAGGCATTTCTTTTTGTCAATTTGTCGTCTATACCATGACTTAAATCGTGTCCATGTTGTGTAAAAGCTGCCGTTTGTTGATGGCAAAATCCGCAACTGATACTGCCATCTCTCGACAAAATACCGTCATAAAACAAGGCTTTACCCAACTCAAAACCTGCCGTAGTTACAGGATTTTTGTTGATGTCATAAGTAGGTTGAGGAAAGTTTTTAGGTACAAAAAACCGAATTTCGGGGTTTTCTGCTGTTTTGTTACAAGCTGTTTGAGCTAAAAAACTCATGAATAACAAGTTACAAAAAGCTGCTTTTTGAATTGTTTTTAACATAAGGCACAAATTTAAAGATAATGATATATAAAACTTTACTTACGAGGTAATATTTGCATACCTCGTAAGTTGTAAGTATCAGTGTTAAATACTCTGGTACACCCTTAGTAAGTTGCCGACCAACGAGGTTTGATAAATCGTAAGTCCTTTTGCTCCATGTTTGTTCAGTCCTACCCCACGTATATCAAAAGCTGCCAAATGAGCCAAACACACCCATTGGTCGCCTACCCAACGTATTTGCTTTTGCCCTTCGTGGCTACAAACCACAGTAGCTGCTACATATTGGCTTGCATCTAAACGTGCTATCACAACATTTTGATGAATAATAAAACCACCAATCTGCTGCAAATCAGCATATTGAACATCATTGAGGTCGATTGAAAAATCTACTTTTGTGCTGCTTACTTCCTCTTTTTCGCAAGCCACTAAGCCCCCAACAGCAAAAACACAACCTGTTGCAAGGCAGATATTTTCTATAAATTTTCTGCGTTTCATGGTGTTTTAGGTTGAGGTTTACTAAGAACACCAATACGTTGTAATAGTTTACGTTCTTTTTCCCAAAAAAACTGAAACTGCCCTAATAATGCTCCAAATACTAAAATCAGGACTTGGTAAGCTGGAAAAACAAACAAGATATACGTGATAGCCTTTTGCCAAAATGGAGTATTGGTGTCATAACCCAAAGATTGAAACAAATAGCCTTTGAGGAATACTACTGTACTCCCTGTAAGGCAGAAGGTAAGTAAAATTAACAGCACTTGTAAAGAACTGTTTACATTCCACTTTGTCATTAATTTTTGTATGAAACGAGGATTGCTATTTGTTGCCATAGATTGTATTTTTTATTTTTTGTGATTATAAGTAATTGTAAAAATAAATGTACCACAGATTTTATTCTGTAATCTATTGATAATCAAAGAGTCACAGAATAAAGTCTGTGGTACAATATTATCAATTAATTAGTTACTCTTACTTATATAACTTGTATAGTATCTGTAGAATAGACTTTAGTCCGTTTTTTTAGTATCAAAACAACTATTTTACACGCAAAAATTCATTTTTATGTGTAAAACAGGCTAAAGTCCGTTCCACAGTTGGCACTATACGACTTAGACTAAGTAGTTAAAAGGTTACTTTCCTTCTAAAACGTATTTTACTAATAAGTACAAATCCTTGTCATTGAGTTGTCCCTCAAATCCCGGCATTTGTGGGTATCCTTCCCGTTTTTTACCCGGTTTTTTTATCCACTCTGCTAATCCCTGCGGGTTTGTCTTGTAAATCTCAATCATTTCGGTTACAGGAGGTCCCACCAATTTTTTATCTTTAGCATGACACACTGAACATTTCGTATCAAAAATGCTTTTGCCCGATACCTCCGCAAGTACCTCTGTTTTTGCTGGGTTTTTCTTGGCTTCCTCTACTTGTTTCATATACTCCTCCGTATTTTTTTGCATAGCAAGCCTATGCGGACTAAGAGCATTAGCACGATACAAATGACGACCTGTACCCATAAAAACCACGACAATCCCTAACAAGACAGCTATTCTATTGAAATAACGACCTATTTGCTCGGCAGAACTTGTAATTTCTTTCCACAAATAATAAGTGGGTACAAAGGCAATCGTAGCACCTGATAAAATTGTAAAAAGCATATCCATACCTAAACCCTGCGAGGGCAACGTAAAGATGACAATAGGTCCAAATAAAAATTGTGCTATAGAACAAGCAAAAGCAATACTGTAAAACCTTTTTTGAAAATCATACAGACTGTATTCTTTGAATTTTTCGGAAAAATTAAAGTCTTTTCGGCTTATCCAATAAAACAGAAATAAGGAAGTTACGGTCAAGGAAGCATTGATAAAATGGAAATAGCGGGGAAATACATTAGGCAAACTTAATGCGTCTAAGAAACCGCCTACTACCGACCATCTATCAGGAAAAAGCATTAAATTGATGTTGGTCAAAAATACCAATGGAATGAACAAAAATACAGCCGTTGGTAATGTAAGTAGTGCTACGTGCAGGGGTCTGTTATTGGCTAACTTGTCGTAGGTGTATTTATGAAGATACAAAACGAGCAGGGCAATCGTAACCAAAGGAATGACCATAATCCAAACTAAGCCTGTAAGGGCGTTGGCAGAGTAAAAAAACTTGGTGTATAACGTATTGATTATCAGCAATGGTGCTACGCCCATTACTATCGCCAAACTTTTATTGACGGTAATGGTACTCGAAATTTCTTGCGATAACCTACGGTAATCATCATTTTTGATGCCTAATGCTTCAAAAAATAGACACAACAACGTACCGCCAAACATCAAATTGATGAATAAGATATGTACCAAAAATGATACAATCAATAAAACTACCAATAACCATTCAGGTATGGGTAGTGGCAAGGGAATATCTTTTCCGATATTAGTCTGTAAGAATATATATGTTTGTAATAACATGATGATATCTAAATTAAATTGTTAAGTTACTTTTTTTGTAATATTTTGATAATCAAAAAATTACATAGTATTTCAACTCTTTTGTCGAGAGTGTTTAGTAGCCATAAATATTATTTGTAAATGACAGTAAAGCCAATTTTTGTACTCTACTGTCATTTTACTTACTTGGGCTTAGTCAAATGCCCAATACAAGCCTATTAAAAGAGCCATAAAACACAGTAACACCAATACTACTCTGCCAATCAGTCTAAGCAAAGCTTTTGCTTCAGCTTGTACTTCTTCGGGTGTAGGTGCTGGTTGCACTACCTTTGCATTGCTTTTAGTCGTTTTTTTCTTTTTCATCGAGGAAACTTTGAAAAAACAATTACCAATAATAATAAGCCTACTCCCAAAGAAAAACCTATGCCTATTAACATGGCAATTCGTTTGAGTAGCAGCAGGTCTTCTTCTTGTGGGCTTAGTTTTGGCATTGCAACGATTATTTAGAGGCTACTTTTTGTTGGTTACGTTCTTCCACTTCTTTTAAAAACGCAATTAACTTTGCATTTTCTTCTTTGCTAATAGTTGCTGTACCAAACGTATGTGTTTCAGGGTCAGGGAAATACTGTAACACTTTGATATACGTAACCAATGCTTCCAATTCTTGTGTATTTCCCGGAAATGGTGGCATAAAGTAACGTGCATTGTGCATACTTTTGATATAACCCTTCATCGCATCAGCATTCCAAGGCTCATCGGCTGTGCCGTACATGGTTCTGAATTTATCCGTAATGGCGTTTACTCCATTTGCCGTATGGCATCTACTACAAGACAACATAAAGATATTTCGCCCTGCTTCTACGATATTATCTGCTGTTATTTGTGATGTATTAATAAAAGAGGCGTGTTTTAAGATACCATCTTGCTGTAACAAAGGATAATCTTCTACTCTAAATGTATTGGAATACATATAGCCACCAATCACATACGGTTTACGAATAAACTCTCGTACCCTTTCAAACATACCTAATGTCCCTAATAATAAGACTACAGGCACAACGTACATATAGGTCTGGAACTTAAATTTTGGCATAATGAGATGCAATAAGGCATATAACATTACAGCCGAAGCTCCGCCTAATAATAAAATTTTTAAGGTATCATACCAACCCTGAAACTGCTGTGTGCCTACTGCCACCGACATATTTTGCACCATCATATCAGGTATTACGTTCCAGTACCAAAGCCCACCGCCAATACAGTAAGGTGTGCAGAATAACACCCATTTAGCCAAAAAACGCATAGCTTTTTGGCGTATTTCGCTGTCTTTTGGGGTGTATAAATGCGTGAGTAGCATACTTATAGCTGCTCCTGCAATCAACGCCAAGAAAGTACGGAAAAGTAATTGTGGCAAATACATAGGATTAGCGAAGCCATTTAATAAGCTGCGGTCTGTATTCCAATTACCCGGATCCATCATAAAACCTAAGATAGAAACAATTACTGCCATAGTTACCCATGAAAAAAATGCTAAACCATAACCTACTATAAAGTGGTATAATTTATATCTGCCTTTTGTCCATGTTTTCCATGTAAGGTAGTAAGTCATAATTAACACTACCTCCGTAACAAAAATAATCCACTCAAAAAACCATGCACTAAAAAACACCCTAATCAATGAACCAATAGAATTGGGATTGACTAAAGAAGCTGAAAACCAAATACCTACTCCCGTCATAGCACCAACTGTGGTGGTAATGATAAAAGCTGTTTTCATAATTTTATAGGCAAGGTTATCCCATTCGGGGTTTTGCTGTTTTACGCCCAAGTATTCCATAGCAACAACTATAGGGGCAAGTCCTACTGCCAATCCATGATTGATGAGGACGTGGGTAATGGCTATGATGACAAATAAAAATCTGTCGCCTACCCAATCTAAATGAAATATTGGAAAATCCATATTGTAATTTGTCTAATAATTATAAAATAATAATGAAATAGTTATGTAAACACTATGTGTTTTTACACGAACTTTACCTACTATTTTGGTACGGCTGCTACTCACTGGCTACACCATAGTTTAGACAAATTGTGGTGGGTGGAAAACTTCTGAAAGAAAAGGTGAGGTAACGAAAAATACATTATGACTTTTCCATTCGTCTATCTCAATAGGTTTGGTATAAAACAGTGCATAGACAGGAAAAGGGCTAATGAATAGATTAATGTGTATTTGATAAGAAGTATCTTTTTCTTCTTTTTTATTCTGTTCGTTTTTCTTTTTAACGGCTGTTAATAACTTTTTCCAACGGTAATAAATAACTTGGCTAACACTATCTTTATAGCTTGTTAAAGTTGTATCTATTTGTTCTTCAATAGGTTGTAGCTGTAAAACTTGTTCATTATATTTTGTGGGGACATTACTAACAAGGTTGAGAAGCACAAACTCCAATGCAAACGAAATACCTAACAAGACCAAGAGCAGAGCCTTGGCAATTTTAAGTACACGCAGTTGTGTTGCAGTGGAGTAGTGGCTAAACATAGGTTCTATGCAATAATATCAAGACTTAGTGATGGCATTTTTCCATGATTTCGTGAAATCTATCGTGCAAAGCAAAAATGGCTTTTTTAATTTCTTCATTTGTCTTTTTGTCTATTACCATTTTGTGCAAGGCAGCCGACTCCGTTTCTAATTGTTGGAGTGTCGTTTGCAGATTTTTTTTCTTGTAGGCATCAGGTACGGTAGATTTTGCTAAGACCGTAGCCTTCTCTGCCAATTCCTTAGACCTTGTTAGTACAGGTTGTAAATCTCCTTTCTCCGCAGGGTGAAAAGTTTGGGACATTACTGTATGATATTCGTCAAGTTCTTTCCAAACTACTTTCTCTTTTTTCTCTGTGCTTGGTTTGTCTTTTTTGGTAGGCTTGTCTTGGTGTTGAGCCGCAGCGAAGTTAGCAATGCAGCATAACAAACAAGCTAATACGATTTTTTTCATAAATAAGTTGTTTTTAAAATTCTAAAATTAATACTCAAGTGAATGTTTAAACTTGCTCTACATTTGTTTGAGGAGCTGTTGTATAAGGAGAAGTCGGTGCCACAACTATTATTTCATAAGTCTACATCGACATTGCCGGCTCTTTGTGATAAATCTTTCATTTTTTTAAAGTATTCTTTTGCTTCTAGCATCTGATAATTATCTAACACCTATTATTAAGGCTTACTAAAATTTGGATTTGTGAGTACACTAACATCTGTCAAAGTATGTAAAAAGGAAATAATAGCCTGTTTTTCTTTCAATGACAGTACAATTCCCTTGCTACCATTAGCTTGTTTCAGTTTTGGTGACAAGGTACTTGATATTTTTACGTTATCGGTGTAGTGATTTAACACTTGGTCTATGGTTGCAAATCTGCCATCATGCATATAAGGGGCAGTAAGCATCACGTTTCGTAAAGACGGCGTTCTATATTTACCATTATCGTCCTCGTTGAAAGTTACCCGACCACGTCCTTTAGTGATACTTTCGTGGTCTGTAGTAAACGCAGCGTCATCATCTAAACCGTTATTGTGAAAATCATTATCTGTAAACAAGGTGGTGCTATGACAAGGCGTACATTTTTGTTCTACAAGTTGCAAACCCTCTAATTCCGAAACAGTAAGCAGAGCTTTTTTTTGTATATAAAGGTCGTATTTAGAGTTAAAAGACACCAAAGTACGTTGAAATTGGGCTAAGGCTTTTAATACATTTTGGGTACTCACTTTGGGTAAAGTAGGAAAAGCCTTTGCAAATTGGGCTTTATAAACGGGGTTAGCAGCCAATTCTTTCTCCATAATTACTAAATCTTTGTGCATTTCGTCTATGGCAGTCAAAGGAGCAACGGATAAAGACTCTAAGTTAGTAGCTCCTCCGTCCCAAAATAAATCTTTCACCCATGCAGTATTTAACAAAGTAGGAGAATTCCGTCTGAGTTCACGTTTAGACAAGCCAATAGCAGAAAGAGCAATACCATCTGCAAACATTTTTTGCTGTTGGTGGCAACTTGCACAGGACAAACTACCATCTCTCGATAGACTTTTATCATAAAATAACATTCTACCCAGCTTTATTCCCTCAACCGTCATCGGATTATGGGCAGGTTGTGGCATAGGTGGAAAGTGGGCAGGCAAAATAGGTAGTAAAGAGGCAGCAGGTTGCGGTAACTCTTGCGTTTGCTCCTGACAAGCCCCTAAAAATAGGATACAAGTAAGTAGTTGAAAGATGATAACTTTTTTCATTGTTTTACACTTAAAATGAGATAAAGAAATTGTCCAAAAGGTTAAAAACTGTAGCATAAACTTTTTGAACAATTTCCTGATAGTTTAATTTCTTTGTTTTATCTTTCTAATCTGCCGTCTGCCACCCATTTTTTAATCAAATCTATTTGGGCTTGTGGTACAGACTGGGTAGCACCACGTGGCATAAAACCAGTAGCTGTTATAGGTCTTTGGATACGGTCAAGTATATTTGTTATATTATCTCGCACTCTTGTATAAATCACATAATCCGTATGACAGCCCGAACATTGAGTCGTCATAATAGGTAAAATATCGTATTCAAAAGTGGCTTTTGCCCCTGTAGGTGGTTTTACTTGTACTTCAGCTATCAATGGAAATGTAACCGCATTTACTACATTAGTAGCTGTAACATTAACAGAATATCTTGCCACAGGTACTTGTGCCGATACTGTAATTTCACCCGTTGTGGGGTTAATCGTAATACCACTATTAGCAGGTATCACCTCAGCAGTGTAACTCATTGGTTGATGACCTTGAATAGTTGGAGGCAAAGATTTTCCGCCTACACCATTCACTACCTCTATGATACGTGGAGCATAAACCAACTGCGAGGGAGCAGTTGCACCCGCAGGAATAGGCTCTCGAACCCTGAAACGAAACGCATTATTATAAATTTCTGTACCTAATTTATTTTGGGCAGTAACATTTACCGTATAGTTGCCTAATGAAAGTGTAGCAGGAATGTTAATCACGCCATTAGTTGCAATGGTTACACCTTGGGCAGCAGGCGAAACAGTCAAAGAAAAGGTAAAGTTTTTTGTACCCGTAAATGTAGGTGCAGCAGATTTACTACTTTCGCCCCTAAATACATCAATAGCTTGTGGAGAGTAAACAATATCTTTGGGTGGAGGTACAACAGCTTCTGGTTGCGGATTACTGTCTGAACAATTCCAAGAAATAACCGCCAGAAAGCATAGTAAACCCAATAAAAAAGAAGTTTTAATCTTAAACATAAGTATTTTTTTGGTTATTCGATTGCTATTAAAAGAAACTTACAGTAGTCACTTAGCTATTTAGTGCTTACTTTCATATACTTTTAGACTTACTAAGTTATTGGGCTTAGTAAGTCTAATTTTTTAAGATAAATTTCAGAAAACGTATAGTCTATTATCTGTTTACATTGCGTAATCTTGCAATGCTAAACATTTTGCTTGCATTGTCTGCCAATACGGTCATTTGTGGTGCATTGACAGCATTGATAGTTTTTGTACGTGATGCGTTGTAGTTATGAATAGACCAGCCAGGAAGTACCTGATTTTGAGGCAATCCCATAATATTAATCCCATCAAACAATCTTTGTAGTTCTACATTCATTGTTACTTCGCTATCTCTTTCAGGTGCTATGCGAATATCTTGAGCAAAATTTTGGCTAATTGTACGATAATTTGTATTCCCACCACTCTCAAAATAGAAACCAATAGAAGAAGGTACACCAGCTATATCTACTTTGTAGTTGCCCGAAGTACGAGTAAAAATGTAGCTTGTTTTCCAAACCCAAGACGAAGTTAAAAACATACGATTGATGTCTAACTCTCCTTTGGTCAGAGAAAAATCTTTATTAGTTGCCTCATCTACACCCAATCCAAAACGTACTCCTACGTAGTCGCCCACAGGAATATTGCCGATAATTACTTTTTCACGTTTGTTGGCAGGCACCCTCACTGTGTCTGTACGAGGTAAGCCCAACATAAATTCTGAACTCATATCCTCCACCAAATAATAGCTGTCTGGTACTTTATAAACACTACCATCTTTACGAAGTAACTCTACATTACTTACCCAATAACGAATTTGGTCAAACGTAAAAGTTTCTCCTTTGGCAGTTTTGTATTCCTTTTTGAGTTCTAAGGCTTTTCCTTCAAAAAAATGATTAAAGTTTAAGGTAATTACTCCCAGCTTGGGGTCAAATCCTTTTTCTACATATACAGGAATTTCTTTGGTAATTACCTCTGGTTTAACCTCATCTTTGGAACAAGAACTCACCGAAAACATACCTGTCAAGGCTAATAAGCCTACAACAGCTTTACGAAATAAATTTTTCATTACTTTAATTTTTTAAATGTTAAAATTTGAATTAAACTTATTGGTTATCTATTTTGGGTATCGTAAACATCTCAACATAATTGTCTGCAATCTGCACAGAAAAGTTAGAAAACATTACCGAAGGGTTGGCGGCCAAACTTACATTGGTTTTGCCCGTAAACATTTTAAGAGCATCTACTTTCATGTGGATAATTGGCGTTTTCCCTACTGCCACAGTAGCTAAAGCTGGCAAAGCAAGAGTTTTTGTTCTGATGTTATTGATAGTGCGGCTGCGATAACCACCAAAGCCGCCAATATGGTACAAAAATCTGCGATTAGGCGTGTTAATTTGTGGTGAAGTTCCTTCCATTTTAACGAAAATATAGCCAGAGTTCCAATCCCAGTACATTTCTTCATCTTCATGAGAAGTACCTACGTCTAATACGCCACCTCTTTTGCTGGCATCTGCCGTATTTCGTAAACTATCTATACCTATTGTAAACTTGATTTGGGTGTAGTCGCCAACAGGCACTTTATTGATTTTAACTTTCTGTGTAGCTGGTCTATTTTCTTTTATCAAAAAGTAGCTACTATCTTGTGGCACTGTAAAAACTTTGCCCTCTTTGGTAGTTAGCACTACATTACTGATAAAATACTGAAACAAGTCTATTTGAAAATCCTCGCTTACGCCGTTTTGATACGTTTTGCCGAGTTGTAAGTCGTCTCCACCTGCCACATTGTCAAATTGTATAACCAATGAAGTTTGCGGTTCTTGTGGCTTTACAGCTTCTTTAGCTGATTCAGAACAAGCTGTTAAACATAATACTACTGGCAATAGAGACGAGAAAACGAAATATTTAAGTAAGCCAGAATTCATATAGAGTTAGTTTTAATAATTAGTATGGATAACATTTTTAGACTTTTCAAGTCTTTTAGTGTTGTGCTATAAGTTGTTATTATCTTTTGCTTATTTGTCCGACACCTCGTAGGTGGCGGACAAGTCGACTATAATGATTGAAGGCACGACACTATAAGACTTGGAAAATATTGATTATCAATAAGTTAGTGTTAAAATGAATTACGTTTCAACCCATTGAGTATCATTTTTTTACAACAAAGGGTATTCATGTTGATAATTTTTAATTATGTAAATGATGATATTGGAAAGCCTCTACATAATTGTTGGCTACATTCACAGAAAACGGAGAAAACATTACAGTAGGATTCGTAGCCAAACTCACATTCGTTGTGCCATTAAAAACTTTCAAAATATCCACAATCGTATGTACTTGTGGCGTTTTGTCTTTGCGAACCATCGCCTTGTCTTTGCCAAAACTCAACGTTTTAGTTTTCACATTATTGATAGTTTTGGAGCTATACCCACCAAAACCGCCAATATGGTAACGGTATCTTTTATCGGCAGAGTTAATTTGTGGAGAAACCCCTTCCATTTTGAAGAAAATATAGCCCGAATTCCAAGACCAATACATACCTTTCCCAGCACCTTCTACGCCTATGTCTAATACACCTGTTCTCTTACTAATATCAGACGCATTGCGGAGGCTATCCACGCCAATCGTAAACGTAACTTCGGTGTAGTTGCCCGCAGGCACATTCTCTATTTTGATTTCTTGCGAAGTTTTATCGGCTTCTTTGACCAAAAAATAACTTTGGTCTTGTGGCACTGTGTAAACATTGCCTTTCTCGTCTTTCAATTTGATGTTGCTGATGTAATACTGCAACAAATCTATATTGAAGTCTTCGCCTGCTGCGTTTTTATAGTTTGTTCCCAATTTCAAGTCGTTTGAGCCTGCATAATTGTCAAACTCTAATACTATAGCCCCTTTGTCTGTGGCTGCAAATTCGGGTTGAGGGTCAGACGAAGAACACGCCGTAACAAAAGCTGCTGCTGTAAGGACTATTACTGTTTTTTTGAAAATATTGAACATATATAGAATTATTAAGATGTAATAAAATGTGTTTCGAGATTTTGATAAACTACCTAAGATGACATTGTATAAGCTGTAATTACAAATCATTTAGGTTACAAATACGCATACAATAAATACCCCCAAAAGGCTAACAACAAACTTGCTCTTAGCAATACTCCTGCAGAGAGTATATAATGAAAGGGGTGTTTCCGTTGAGGCTTTTTATCTTTACGAATTGACAAAACAACCCCAGTCCCAGCTAAAAATTGATTAAGCTGGGCGTTAGAAAATTGTGTACTACTCATAAAAAATTGGTTAATACATATTTTAAATTTTCATAAAATTATTTTATAATAATTTTATGAAAATTTGCTCTACGACTTCCTTGTCGTTTTAGTTTAAAACAACCAATAGGCAAGCAAAGCAAGACCGCCGTAAATGCTACCAACTAATAAGTAGTTCGTGATTTTGCGGTAAGTTTTAATATAAAACTTGGTGGTTGCGTCGACTTCATGCAGTCGAGTAGCCAAAGATGATTTTGACATAGTTCAATGCGTTAAAATTTTAACTGTAAACAAGCAAAATGTAACTACAGACTTCATGTCGATAACTACGGACTTCAGTCCATAGCTACAGCTACAAGCAATGCGGGTGAACTATGCTAAGAAAATTGGAGGGTGAAAAATGTCTTCAGTAGGACTTTTGGGGTAGTAATAATGATAGTAGTTACTAAATTTTTGAGGAATAACTACTTCATAATAAACAGGTAAGATAATTTTTGGAAGTGGCTGCACAAATATTATTGTAGCCTCTACTTGTTTGCAGAGTTCTACAAATTTTTTGTGCTTATCTTCTACCAAACGCAGTTGATTTTTGAGATAACACAAGCCTTTACAGTCCGATTGTGGATTGGTGCGGTTAATACAAATTTCTTTGGCTATATAATCTCTTTGAACTTGAAAGGCAAGCAATACCCATAGTTTGCTAATAGGTTGTAGTAGCAAAGCAAAAACTAAGAATATGGTAGTGAGCCTAATCAATACATTTATGTTATATGCTACAAAATTCAGAAAGTATTTTTAGAAATGCAAAGCCAAATGATTATTTTTTTCAAATATTTTTACGGTAAAATCATATTTTTAAAAAAATTAATAATTAAATATTTTCAACTAATAGGTTTTACAATTATCATAGGTTGTTTATGCAATATTTAGCTTGTATCATTGCTTCACTATTTTTCATAAAATATCTTAATAGCCTTACGACTGCTTGTAGCTTGCCTTAAAAATTAGTATTTTTAGCTAAAATTTTGTTGAAAGATGATGAAGCTATTTTCTTGTTTGATGCTCTTGTTGTGCCTTGCAGTGCAGACTTCTTGGGCATCTTATTTATTAGTGCCAATGGACGAAACGCAGAAAAACCACCTAAAAGCCTACGGCGTAACGTATTGGGTGCTGCAAAAAGACGTGGAAGCCGAATGGTTGGTAAACTACCGAGGTGGAAGTTTTATGTTCAAATACGCCCAACCCTTTGAAAATGAGTTGGTTATTCGGGGAATAAGTTACGAGGTCATTTCTGATGCACAAGCTGTGGCTATTAAAAACGAAATTAGTAGCCCGTCTATGAATGCAGACGTTGTGAAGTTGGAAGTTCCGCCAAAAATTGCAGTGTATTCACCCAAAACCAAACAGCCTTGGGACGATGCCGTAACTATGGTGCTGACTTATGCCGAAATTCCTTATACAGTGGTTTTTGATGACGAGGTACTGGGCGAAGATTTACCCAAATACGATTGGCTACACCTGCACCACGAAGATTTTACAGGACAATATGGCAAGTTTTACCGCAGCTATGCCCATGAAAAATGGTACAGAGAACAGCAAAAAGAGGCGGAAGACATGGCTACAAAACATGGCTACAAAAAAGTATCGCAAATGAAGCTGGCGGTAGTGAAAAAGATTAGGGATTTTTGTGCTGGAGGTGGATTTTTATTTGCCATGTGTTCTGCCACAGATACTTATGATATAGCCTTAGCTGCCGATGGTGTAGATATTTGCGAAGTAATGTATGACCACGACCCTGCCGACCACGCAGCCAACAGCAAATTGAACTACAATAATTGCTTTGCTTTCAAAGATTTTAGGCTGAAATTAGACCCCATGGAATATGAATATTCGGAAATAGACAACCAAGCCCAAGAACGCAGAGGTTTGTTTGAAAACAACGACTATTTCAAACTGTTCCAATTTTCTGCCAAGTGGGACCCTATTCCTACTATGCTTACACAAAACCATGTAACACAAGTGAAAGGTTTTATGGGGCAAACTACGGCTTTCAAAAACAAATTTATTAAGTCCGATGTGGTCATTATGGCAGAAACAAAACAAGCCGATGAAGCACGATACATTCATGGCACTTTTGGCAAAGGTACTTGGACTTTTTATGGCGGACACGACCCCGAAGATTACCAACACCACGTTGGCGAAGAACCTACAGACTTGAATTTACACCCTAATTCGGCGGGTTACAGATTGATTTTGAACAATATATTGTTTCCTGCTGCTAAGAAGAAAAAGCAAAAGACGTAGATGGAATATATTTGAGCTTTGGATTGAAAGGTCTGTAGAACGGACTTTAGTCCGTTTTATAAACGGAATAAAGTCCGTTCTACAGATTTAAGATAATGTTTGTAAGAAAGCCTTTACTTTAAACAGTTCTTCAGGGCTACATCTTTTACAATCTATCAAAAAATTGCTAATAATTATCAGAGTTGGTATGCCTAAGTTCTTGCTTTTTTCGTCTTCCAAGTACATCAAAATAGTTTTGCGGTCTTCTTCTAAGTTTTTGCTATGCCCCAAAAACGGTGGTAAGTAATGTTGCATAGAAAAACGCAAGAAACGCAACTCGATATTGGTAGGGTCAAGAGCTATGGCTTTTGCCAAAGTCTGTTGAGATTTATTGAGGTAGTCTAACTTTTTGTAAGGGTTGAATACGTGCTTGGCTTTTAGTCCTTCACAAGCTCCTTGATAGGCTAATAAGGTAGGCGTTTTGGTAGATTGTTTTTGCAAATAAGATAACAAAGAGTCTGTGATGCTTTCACTCTCTACGGCAGAAATATATGCCTTACGAAGACTCAATAAGTCTTCGTGAGAACTTTTACCAAACGACAACGACAGTGAAATCATAGATAGCATAACAACAACGAAGTAGGTGGATAAATGCAATACACTTTTCATA
Source organism: Cytophagales bacterium (assembly GCA_947457925.1). GTDB lineage: Bacteria > Bacteroidota > Bacteroidia > Cytophagales > Thermoflexibacteraceae > JAAFKA01. The sequence continues at coordinate 15,804 of CANGYA010000078.1, forward strand.
GTCTAAAAACTTTTGTAGTAAGTAAATGTTTTACAAAGTTGGTAGATTATTCAATAAAAACACCTCAAAAACTTGTTAAGAATTGTTTTTGAGGTGTTATTGTTATGATTTTACGTATGAATCCAAACTTGTGCTTGCCATTTAATTGCTTGGTTACTGTCCTTGTTTTCGGATACAAATAATGTGAATAGGTCTATTTGCCCCAGAATACGCCATACAAGTAGCTACACCTTTGTAACGACCATCGTCTTTGGTGTCTGTATAAGTAATTTCTATGGTTTCACCTTCTTGTGGTACATAGTTAATACCAGCTTCAATGGAATAGGGTTGCAACCAAATTCTTTTATTGTTATCGGCAGTAGATTCTAACAAAGCATTTCTGTCCATGAGCCACAAACTGCCCCACGCACCCCAACCGCAAACTGCTTTCCCTACTACTACCACTGCGGTTTTTCCTGTTTTGTTACAAGGTGTGAGTTCTTCTTTTTCTTTGTTGCATGAAAAAGCAAATAGCGAAAATGAGAAGAAAGTAAGGGATATTCTAATGAAATAAGAGATGTAAGTTTTCATGGCTTTAAAGATTTTGTTTTGCTTTCTATACGCAATCTACAAAATTTACGCAACAAAAAGGCTTAAAATAACGATAATTTTTCAACGAAACAACAAAAAAGTTCATTGAAATCAGCATTTTTAGATTATTTAATACATAATTACCTACATAACATAGTTTTAGACAAAATGTTAAAAAAACAAAAAGAATTTTATGGTTTTTTGTGGTGGCATTAGGGCTTGGGAGTGGCGTACTATTTATTTATAAAAATGAAATTGCCAAAAATGTGTAGAAAATACACAGCCACAAAACCGAAAATATGATAGTTAAAGATTGTAAAAGGTAGCTATACACGCAATTAATTGCTATTTTTGTAACCTTAAATATGTAATATATTGCTGTATGAATAAAAATTTTTTGGCTCTGCTATTTGCCTTATTAGTAGGTACTTGTTTACAACCAAGTGTTGCTCAAGAACAAAAAGTAGTAGATAAGGTCATAGCAAAAATAGACAACCATATTGTTTTAAAATCTGATTTAGACTTGGCTGTAAACCAACTGTCTAAACAAAATAACAATATGCCTGTGCCTGAAAGAATCCGTTGCCAGATTTTCCAACAGTTGATTATCAACAAAATGCTGTTGGCAAAGGCAGAAATAGACACTGTAAAACCTTCTGATAATGAAGTGCAAAGCCAATTAGACCGAAGAATGGATATGTTGGCAAAACAAGCTGGTGGCGAAAGCAAAATAGAAATGTATATAGGCAAAACGGCTGCCCAACTCAAAGAAGAATACCGCCCCAGTATCATAGAACAACTTACACTGCAAAAAATGCAACAAGAGTTGAGCAAAGATATTAAGATTACGCCTCGCCAAGTAAAAAACTTCTTTGCCCGCATGAAAGACTCTTTGCCCGAAACTTCACAAGAAGTACAAATAGCAGTGTTAATCAAAATGCCGACAGTAAACAAAACAGAAACCAACCGAGTAAAACAACTGTTGTTAGGTTTTCGTGAAAATATATTGGCAGGACGAGCAGAATTTGAAGATTTAGCCTCGAAACACTCCGAAGACTTGGGTTCTAAAGAATTTGGCGGAGATTTGGGCTGGCAAGGTCGTGGCGTGTTCGTACCACCTTTTGAGGCAGCAGCCTTGAAACTAAAAGCAGGCGAAATTTCTGACCCTGTAGAATCTGATTTTGGGATTCACCTTATCCAACTCTTAGAACGTAGAGGTAATCTTTTTCATGCCAGACACATTTTAGTAAGACCGAAACCTTCAACGGAAGACCTTAAAGCTGTTTATACTTTTATGGACAGTGTGCGAAAAGAAATTACCAACAACAAAATTTCTTTTGAAAAAGCAGCCTCTCTACATTCTGATGACAAAATGACCAAAATGAGAGGGGGCATGATGACCAGCGAAGAAACAGGCGAAACTACAATGTCTATAGACAACTTAGAAACAGGGCTTTACTCTGAAATTAAAGCCATGAAAGTAGGAGATGTAAGTCTGCCGAGTTCTTACCGTACACAAGACGGGCAAGAAGGCTACCGCATGATTTTGCTCAAAAAGTCTAATCCGCCTCATAAGTTGTCCTTAGAAACAGATTATCCTGCTATTTATCAAATGGCTCTAAACGAAGAAAGGGGCATGGTGTTGGAAAAATGGTTTCAAAAAACCAAAAAAGAGTTGTTTATAGATATTGATTCAGAATTTAGTAAATGTGAAATTTTGAAGAATTTATAATAGACTGCTAATATTCGCCTAAATGCGAATGTACTATTATTGTTAAACTTAGCCTGTAAATATTTGTAAATCAAATATTTACAGGCTAAATTTATGCTACTTTGTTTTGCTCTATGCCTTAGAAAGACTTCGCAATATTCGCAAATTCACGAGATTTTAGCGAAGCACCACCCACTAAACCACCGTCCACGTCTGGGCAAGCAAATAATTCTTTAGCATTATCACCTTTTACGCTGCCTCCGTAGAGAATAGAAGTAGATTGGGCTAACTCTCCAAATTTCCCTGCCAAATGTTTACGGATAACGGCGTGCATTTCTTGTGCTTGGTCTGTGGTAGCTGTTACGCCTGTGCCAATAGCCCAGATAGGTTCATAGGCTATCACAATTTTTGCGTACTGTTCGGGTGTCAAATGAAACAAACTTGCGGTGAGTTGCTTACAAACCAACTCAAAATGCTGCCCAGATTGGCGTTGTTGCAAGGTTTCTCCACAACAAAAGATAGGAATTAAGTCATTTTCTAAGGCAATATTTACCTTTGTGGCTAATAATTCCTCTGTTTCCTTGTAGTATTCACGTCTTTCGCTATGTCCCAAAATGACATAATCTACTTCAAAAGATTTGAGAATACCCGCAGCTACTTCGCCTGTGTACGCACCAGAGGCTTTATCCGCACAATTTTGCCCACCTAAGAAGATATTAGGTTGGCTTTGTAACATTTTTTTTGCATAACCCAAGTGCGGAAATGGCGGACAAAGCACCACAGTCGTTGTACTTGGCACTTCGTCTTTTACCATGTTTACTACTTCTGAAATGAGAATAACACCTTCTTGGTGTTTCATGTTCATTTTCCAGTTGCCTGCTGCTATTTTTTTTCTTGTCATAGTTTTGTGAGAGTGAATAATGAATAGAGATTACTAAGATTTTGTAGCATCAGCTTTACTGTGTAGTAATTGTTTGATTAGTAATATCAGGCACAGACTAAAGTCTATGCTACAGACTTTGATAACCTCTAATGATTGCCTCCAAATTAGCAAATTCAATCTAAATCAAAAGCAAAATCTACAACTTTGCTCCAAAAATAAACGCAAAAAAAGATGATACCTTTAGGGTATCATCTTTTTGCATATCATAAAAGCACTGTTGGATTATTTACCACCGATAGGGAAACCTAAACCAACTTGTACGCTGAACTGACGGCTTCTCCAAGTTTCATTACCAATGAAAGTACCTTCTGTTTGGTTAGACAATGCGTTAGCAAATGGGTCGTTTAAACTCTTGTTTCTGATGTCAGATAAACCATGACGGTAACGAGCATCAATAGTCAATACGGCAAAACGCAAGTTGAAATCAACACCTGCACCTACTAATAAACCGAAATCTAATGGTTGTAAAGAGTTAGTAACATCAATATTTCTTTGGAATGGAGTGCTACCAATTATACCATTGTAGCTAAAGCTATTGTAGTAATTAATATTGAAAGATGGACCGACAAAGAAATATGGCTCATATACAGACAATACAGGAATTTTGCACTGTAAAAGTGGATTGAACTGTACGTTGTGAGCTGTTAAGTCGCCAGCACCTACTGCACCAGCATTATTATTGTAAGGCAATCTAATAGCACCAGATTGAGACCAAGCGGCTTCTAAAGCTACAGCTACCCAATCAGTGAAGCTATACTTTACAAATGCACCAGCTTGGAAACCGGGAGTGAAATTAGTTACTTCTGTACTGTTATTGATAACAAATCTGCTTGCATTTACACCAGCTCTCACGCCTACCATTAGTTTGCTTTTGGTACTGTCAGACTTTGCAGCGGTGTCTTGTGCAGACGCAGTATTTAATCCTAACGTGCAGATAGCAGCCAAAGCTACCAATAAGCTGAAAGTTTTAAGGATTTTTTTCATGGATTGTAAGTGTTTTCTAAGTTTATTAA
>CANGYA010000079.1 GCA_947457925.1 Cytophagales bacterium
ATAGGCTGTGCCTGTTAAACCTATCATATAACGAAAACCACAACCACTTTCTAATAAAAACTCTTTCCATTTTTTTAGGGCTTTTTCTTCACCACTATTGCCTTGGATGGTATTGTAAACGTGATGCACTTCGTCATTCAAAACCAAGCAATTTGCACCTTTGCCAAAACCTAAACTATCTGTAATGGAGGATTGGGATTTAGAATAAACGGCATGAATATTTTCTACACAAATATCACCTATCGTGATAGTCGTTGAGGCATCTTTGATAGTTGGATTTTTGATTTTTGCACTTGCAGGAATAGCATTTGCCAGAACTGCATTGTTGTTGAGTTCGTTGAACTTATCCATCAAACCCTTTTCAATCGTAAGCGAAGGACACAAAATCAATACTTTGTCTATCAAGCCTAAACCCAAAGCTACTTGGGCAATCCCAAAAATTGCATAACTTTTGCCCGTACCTGTTGCCAAATCTAAGGTGGCAGAAAGTACGTTGGGCAACTGCAATTTTTTTTGATAGTCTTGAATGGTCTTATATCTTCCTTGTAATTCTGAATTTTGCTTGTAGTTTTCTGCTACTAAACTCTCGATATTTGCATATTTACCACCAAACAAATAGATAACAGCCGTTTTGATAGCCTCTTTTTGATAAGTACGATTTTGGCAAAGAATATCTAAGTACCTATCCCACTCGTCAATAGGCAAAGTCAAGGGATTATAACCTTTTGGATTTACCTTTAAAACCAAATCTTGTGTATTGAATATTTTTTTGTCTTCCATTTTGATTAGTTGGTTTTAAATTCTTCTGTAAATTCATTACCATAAATATCTATGTACTTGACCGCAATTCGTTCTCCAAAATTTGGAATAGGAATTTGCAATTCAGTTTGATGTTTTAAATCCTCTGCAATGGCACTTTCCTCATTTTCTTCGTCTTTGGTAGCTTTCTTTTTTGTTTTGTTTTTGAGCAAATCTTCTGCAAAATAGTAAGCTGACATAGTAAATTCCTTGCCATTAAAACTATCATCAACAATAATCATAGAAAGGCTTTCAAAGTTTTCCATTTCTCGGTTTGTACCTTCTTCAGCAAAGGTGCTTCGGAACTCTAATAAACGCAAAATACCATTTTCGAATTTGGATTGAGCTTCGGGCTGACGCATAAAATGAAAACCTACGGTATCTTCTACCTCATTAATTTTATTTTTGCTTTGAGGCTGACGAATTTTTTTGAACTGCTCTTTGTGCAATTCTTGAATAACTTGGTAAGGGACTTTCAGAAAATAATATCGAGTTTGGTCTATTTCGTGGTAATCTGAAATAAAATCTACGGCATTGGCAGGGGCAATGATATAAAAACGGCTACCAATTTGTCCTCCTATATCAGTATGTAACTGTTCTAAAAAATCAATGTCTAAATTTGCTTTGTCTTTCAAGTCCCAAAAGTTCCAAACAAAACAATACGAGCCATTACGTTCTCCGCTAATAGCATAGTTTTTCATTTTTTGGGGCTTGGCATATACTTCTATCTCAAACAAACCTAAAACAAATTTGGTGTATTTGTCTTTACCTAATTCAAATAGTTTGTTTAAGTCATAATAGCCTACATTAGCTGTAACAAAACTTTTGGCTTGCTTTCCATATTTTTTGGTAGGATTTTCAAGGCTTTTGCTGTCTTGGATAGTCAAGATACGTTTTTGGATAGTATAGAAAGACAATTTGCCAATGTCGCAAACTATCCATTTTCTACCTAACTTTTCGGCAACAGCAGCTGTAGTACCACTACCTCCAAAAAAGTCTAAGACTAAATCTCCTGTATTAGTGGTTAATAATAAAAGCCTTTGTAATAATTCTTCTGAGTTTTCAGTGGGATACCCCGTTGTACTTGAATATGACCTTATATCCAACCAATTATTATTTACTTTAATATTATCTGACCCCAGATAATCTACAACAAACTCATTATTATTACAAGAAAAACATTTTTTTAATGATTTTACACCAAAATAATTATCATCAGATGTTAAGTCATAGAACTTAAATTTGTCTGTTTTTTTCTTTATTCTTCTTTCTAAATCTTCATTATCCTCTGCGTAATAATACTTTGTAGCACAGGCTTTACACCTAATTCGTAAAAAATTTTCTTGTATGAGTTTATCACACTTTTCTTGCACTAATGAAAAATGTTGCCCTTTTGGTGGAAATAACTTTATACCTAAAAAAACTCTTTCTTTAGGATTTCTTTCTTCTGCCATTAAAAAGGAAGTCCATTTTATATCAGTAAGTGGACGTTTAAAAAACACATCATTAATATTAAAACTATCTGTTTTGGTAAAAAAATATAACATTTCATTAGTTACATCTAATTTACTTCTTGAGCCAGCTCCCTCTCGTTTTCGACCAATTACGACCTCATTTAAGAAGTAATCTTTTCCGAATGTTTCGTCGAGTATAACTTTAATATAGTGTCCAAAATTAAATGCTTGCCTAACAACAATTACCCCATCATCTGCTAAAATTTCACGAGCTACTACTAACCTTCTACGTATAAACTCCACAAAATCAGCACTTTTACGTTTAGCCGTATAGCCTTTTTGCCCTTTATTACCTTCATATTCATCTCCTGTCCCAAACGGTGGGTCTATATAAATCAATTTTACTTTTCCTTTTACCTTGTTTTTAATGAGTTCGTCTTCGTTTTGGTAGCAAGTTTTAAGAAACTGTAAGTTATCGCCAAAAACAATAAGATTTTTCCAGCCATCTTCAAAAATCTCTCTTTCTCCATTAAAAACTTTTTCTACCTGCAACGGCACAGGCATTACACCATCTTCCCCACGCAAAATGTCTTGTTTACGCATCTTACCTGCATAAGTCAGTTCATATTCCTTTTGAATTGTTGGAAAAAGTTTTTCTCTAAAATCCAAAGGCAATGCTTCTCCTCGTTGGATAGCATTGATAATAAACTCACGTTCTTGTTCGGTAATACTTGTCTTTGCCATTTGTCAAAAAATTCTTAAGAAATTCTCAATTTTAATTTGACAAAACTATAATACCATTTAACTTTGTTTATTCCTTATCATTTGGTTTTTTACACAGCTTTACTATGAAAGTACAAGATAAAATCCGCACCCTTCGCAGTAGCAGAGGTTGGACACAAGAAAATATGGCAGAATTATTAGGACTTTCGCCAAATGGTTACTCAAATATAGAAAGAGGCGAAACAGAATTAACAATGTCGAGATTGGAACAAATAGCCAAACTTTTTGAGATGTCTGCCTTAGATTTATTGAGTGTAGGCGAAAAAGGCGGATTTAACTTGACAGGAAATGCTAATCAAAATAATAATAGCCAAAATAACAGTCCAAGTTGTAATTTTTATACAGACCAAGCCCTTGCCCACGAAAATGAAAAACTAAAAATACAATTAGCTGCAAAGGAAAAAGAAAACCAACTGTTGAATGACCGTATTAGAGATTTAGAAACATTTTTGGCACTAATGGGAAAAAAGTAATGCTTGTATGGTAAAACCTACTTTGCTTACTTGTTCATCATTTTCCCACAATTTTACCATTCATTCTCCTATCAATATGATTACTTCCCTTGAGCAATTAGACCTTAGCCAACAATACAGTTATGCAGACTATCTGGCTTGGCAGTTTTCAGAAAAAATAGAATTATTAAAGGGCTACATTCGCCAAATGGCAGCCCCTACGCCTTATCATCAAGAAATTAGTGGAGAGTTATTTAACTTGATAAAAAACTATTTAAAGGCTACCAAAAGAAATTGCAAGTTATACACTGCCCCCTTTGATGTCCGTTTAGTGAAAAATCCGCAGGGGAAAACAGACAAAGAAATTTATACTGTTGTGCAGCCAGACTTGTGCCTAATTTGCGACACAAGTAAAATAGACCAAAGGGGTTGTTTAGGTTCTCCCGACTTCATCATAGAAATTCTTTCGCCAAGCAACTCCCAAACAGACTTGCAAGACAAATTCGAATTGTATGAAGAAAACGGCGTGGCGGAATATTGGCTTGTGTTTCCGTATGAAAAAGTAGTGCAGAAGTTTTTACTTATTAATGAAAAGTACCAATTTTCAGGCTATTTCACCTCCAATAATACAATAAGTCCTGTTACATTGCCAGATTTGGCTATAGATTTGCGTGAGGTTTTTGGCGAACAGACTTAACTGTATTCACTGTAAAAAGGCATTATGAAGGTCTGTAGCATAGACTTTAGTCCAATGCTCTATAAGCCAAGAAAAGTATTTTAAGTGCCGTAGGTACGTAATATTTATAGTAATGCTATTCTCTTATCTCTCAAAGTGCCGTAGGCACGAAACTATGTCGTGCCTACGGCACTTTAAAAGGGAGTTGGGGCTGTTTTTACTATAAATATGTCGTGCCTACGGCACTTTCAAGAAACTAGTTGAGGGCTTTTTTTTTTGTGGTCAAAGACTACGCAGATAGTTTTTCTTTGTTGTCTAATTTGTTTACCACATTGTCCGCAAACTCATAGATTTTAGCTTTGCCAACCTCTACTTGCTCGTCCAATTCTTTTTTGAGGTCTTCGGCTTTTTTTGCCAATTTTTGGCGAGTCTTTTCGCCATTATCTGGGGCTAATAAGATGCCCGCCACTGCACCAATCGCAAATCCTGCAACTAATGCAAACAAGGTGCTTTGTGTTTTGCTCATAATTGTTGTTTGTGAAACTTTTGCCTAAAAAACGTAATTTTTTGCTACACTTCAAAATTTGGGCTGGTATTTTAGGAAAATTTATAGACAAAGTAGTTCCTTAGCTATGCTATTTGTGTGCTTTTTGCTTAAACTTACAAACAAAATTCTTTGGCTTTGGGTTAAAAAGTCATATCTTTTCACACAAAATTTTGATTAGGAATAGATTATTCGTTTTATTTGCAAATAGGTAAAGAGATTTGTTATGGCAGAATTAACACATAAACAAGGAGAACAAGTTGTAGAGTATGTAAATGAGCTAACTACCCTGAATTTGGGTCCTACTCACCCTGCTACACACGGTATCTTCCAAAATATATTGCAAATGGACGGCGAGAAAATTGTTTCTGCCGTACCTACAGTGGGGTATATTCATAGGGCTTTTGAGAAAATAGCAGAACGTAAACCGTTTTACCAGCTTACGACCCTCACAGACCGTATGAACTACTGTTCATCACCTATTAACAATATGGGTTGGCACATGACCGTAGAAAAACTATTGGACATTACCGTACCCAAACAAGCTCAATATATGCGTGTAATCATGATGGAGTTGGCTCGTATTGCCGACCACCTCGTTTGCAACAGTATTTTGGGCGTAGATACAGGGGCTTTTACAGGGTTCTTGTATGTGTTCCAAGAAAGAGAAAAAATCTACGATATATACGAAGAAGTGTGTGGAGCAAGGCTTACGACCAATATGGGACGTATTGGCGGTATGGAAAGACCTTTTTCGGACAGGGCTATTCGGTTGATTAAGAAATTTTTAGCCGAATTTCCTACGGTAATGAAAGAATTTGAAAGTTTGTTTGACCGTAACCGTATTTTCATGGACAGAACTGTGGGCGTAGGCGGAATTACGGCAGAAAGAGCCTTGAGTTACGGTTTTACAGGTCCTAACTTGCGTGCTGCAGGCGTAGATTATGACGTAAGAGTGATGAACCCTTACTGTTCTTACGAAGATTTTGAGTTCGACATTCCTATTGGCACGTATGGCGATACCTATGACAGGTATTTGGTGCGTAACCAAGAAATTTGGGAAAGTTTGCGTATCATAGAACAAGCTATGGCTAAAATGCCTAATGATGGCTACTTTGCAGATAAACAAGAATATTATTTGCCTCCGAAAAAGAAAGTCTATGAAAGCATGGAAGCCTTGATTTATCACTTCAAGATTATCATGGGCGAAATAGACGCACCTGTAGGCGAAGTCTATCACGCTGTAGAAGGGGGTAACGGTGAATTAGGTTTCTATTTGGTAAGTGATGGCGGTAGAACTCCGTACCGTTTGCACTTCCGCAGACCTTGTTTCATTTACTACCAAGCCTACCCAGAAATGATTGTAGGTACGCAACTTTCTGATGCTATTGCTATTCTAAGTAGTTTGAATGTCATTGCAGGGGAGTTAGATGCGTAGGTTTAACTATGAAAAAAAGGTGTAATCTTTTCAAAAGATTACACCTTTTTTATTAGAGTTTATGAATAATTTTTTGTTATAGCCCCACCCAACCCTGCGAAACGTCGCACCGCCCACAGGGAGGGCTAAAAAGGAGTTATTCATAAACTCTATTCAATACAACTTGTATTTATTTTACACTACCATTTTTTACTACTTTACTATCAAACCAACAAACTTCATGTATCAATTCACTAAAATTTTGCTGTTATTGTCAGGCATTACTGCCAATTTACATTGTCGCCAAGCTGCTATTGACACGCCTGCCCCTATCAAACAACTTTATACCATTTACCAAAACGGCGAAATTAATGTATGCAAATACAATGGCGAGTTGGTGTATAGTTGCGGACTTAATGCGTATGATGCAGGGGCAGTCATTTATGACAAAAACGGCAAGCAAATAGGCACTTGTAACTATGCTTTCCGTAAAGTAGATGCCGTATGTGAAAAATTAACAGACTGCGAAACTGTTTATAGAGTAAAAGATAATATTTGGAAAACCCCAGCCATAGATAAATATGGACTTAGCAAATAACTACTTGTTAAGCAAGACTTTACCATGTTTACTATCAAACCGTACCAACTGATTAGAAAACACTTTGTCTATAATTTGCTTGTCTATCAATGTTTGCGGTGTGCCTACATAAAAATCTCCTTCGTGCAATAACCAAATCATGTCTGCCACTTGTAAGGCAAATTCTATTTCATGAGTAACAACTAAGACTGTTTTTTGGGCTGTTTGGGTAATTGTTTGGAGTAAAACAAAAATTTCGGCTCTATGTATCAAATCCAAGTGCGTAGTAGGTTCATCTAACAACAACAAAGGTGTATCTTGTGCCAATGCCCTTGCAATATGTACTTTTTGGCGTTGTCCATCACTCAAACTGCCCAAAGTACGGTTTTTTAGTGGTTCTAATTGTGTGATTTGCAAGGCATTGTCTATTACTCTTTGGTCTTTTTCTGTCAATTTTCCCCACCAATTTGTATGCGGAATCCTGCCTAATTGCACCATTTCTTGTACAGTGAGCAAAGGCGAAATATTCTTTTCAGTCAAAACCAAACTCATTTTTTCGGCTATTTGGTGTCTTGGGTAGCTTGCTAAATCTTTTTGGTCTAAAAAAACAGCCCCCGCCAAAGGCAAATGCAAACCCGCCAAAGTCCGCAGCAAAGTGGATTTACCTGCTCCATTGATGCCTATCAACATGGTGAGTTGTTGGGGCTGGAGTGAAAGACTCAATGGTGTGTGTAACAAAGGCTGCTGATAGCCTATTTGTAAGTTTTGCGTAACTAACATGATTGAAACAATAAAAAGCCTACAAGATTAAACCTTTCTGCCGAAAAACATCTAATAATTAGAGTTTATGAATAACTCCTTTTTAGCCCTCCCTATGGGCGGTGCGACGTTTCGCAGGGTTGGGTGGGGCTATAACAAAAAATTATTCATAAACTCTATTAACTGAAACTAATTATTTACTCTCTATGCAACAATTAAAAATCACCTGCTACAGCTTTATCATCTTATTGTTAAGTGTGGCTTGTTCAAAAAAAGACGATACTCCTACCCCAACGCCCAAGAGTTATGTAAAAAATACGGTACAATACAAAAATGTAAACGGTGTAGATGCCAATTTACTAAGTCTTGACATTTACCATTTTGGCACTACAACACCCCTAAAACCCGTAGTAATTTATGTGCATGGTGGCGGTTTTGCGGTAGGCGACAAGGCAAATAATATGACTAATAAACAAAACTTATTTTCATCATTAGACTATTTGCTTGTGAGTATCAATTATCGGTTAAGCCCAGCCTCTTACAGTACAGACCCCAACAGAGTCATGTATCCTACACATAATAATGATGTGGCAGATGCAGTAAAATGGGTTTTTGATAATATAGCAAAATATGGCGGAAATAGCCAAAAAATTGCATTATTAGGACATAGTGCAGGGGCTTGCCTTGTAGCTTTGACAGGCACAAGTAAACGGTTTTTGCCCAACAGAGGCATTGCCTTACAGCAACTCAAAGGCGTGGCTTGTATAGACACCGAAGGCTATGACGTAGAGGCACGTTGCAAAGAAAACAATGAAGTTTACCTTAATGCTTTTGGTCAAAACAGTACATATTGGGTAGAAGCCTCGCCCATTTACAATTTATCGGCAGGGACAAGTTATCCACCGTTTTTTATTGCCAAAAGAGGCACAACTACTCGTATGAATTACGCCAATGCGTTTATTGCAAAACTGCAAAGTGTAGGTGTGAATACTACCGAAATAACAGCTAACCAATACGACCATGAAGGCATAAACGATGCTATTGGGGCTACAGGAGAAACGGCAGTTACAGTTCCTCTCAAAAACTTTTTTGCCCAATGTTTCCAATAAAAGATGAGGGTTTCAAAAAATCTAAGGGTGTAATCTTTTGAAAAGATTACACCCTTACCATTAGAGTTTATGAATAATTTTTTGTTATAGCCCCACCCAACCCTCCCCACAGGGAGGGCTAAAAGGAGTTATTCATAAACTCTATTTTTTTATTAAAACTTATCAAATTGGTTAATTTGCACTATTCGGCGGTGTGTCTGCCAAAGGTTGGTCAGAAATAGCCGAAGTAGTTTCTTCTGTTGGGTTTTCGTCTTCCGCCTCAAAATCATCTTCAGGTACATCTTCTTCGGTGATAATTTCTAAATCTCTATCACTCATGTCCAAGTTTTCATTGACTTCTTGCGTAGCCAATACCTCGTTTTGCTTGATACGTTTGTTGCCAATAGGCGTAAGATTTTCAGGTACTTCGTCTTCGGCAGCTACATATGGGAATACTTCCACAATCGTAGTGGCGTTTACATCTGTAATGTCATACGGTACAATCATGGCAGCCATTTGTTCCTCTAATCTTTCGTAGGCTTGTTTGGGGTTGTCTGCGGACACCAACATATAGCTGTTAATCCGTTTTTCTTTTCCGCCACTTTCGTCCACAGCCACATAAGACATTTTGCACTTAAACCATTTTTCGGTGTCGTCATAATTGAAAACATCTCTAAAATTGGTTTTTCTTACACCTACAATATTAAATTCGTTGATAGTGCTACTGACTAATTTATAGATACGAGCCTCTGCGTCTGTAAATGACACTGCGTCTATGAGATAGTCTTCGGAAACAATTTTCATTTTGCCATCTTCCAATTGTTTCATGTATTGAATTTTACACAAATACCAAGTTGCCATGAATTTCCATTTTAATTTAGTTCAAATGTCTTGAATAAAATTTACTCTTGCAATTTTTATCAATAAAAAAAGAGTGTATTTAATTACTATCAGCTTTGTTAGCAAGCCTTTCTATGTCTTTAATTCCTAAAAACATAAGGGACTCAAAGCCTAAAATTATGTATAGCTATTTTATTGTGCCTCTCAATAATTTATTTATCTTGCAGCACTTTTAACACCACTTAACGAAAACTAACAAATTCTTACATTTTACAATTCGTTAATATTCATTCATTCCTTTTCTCAATCTTTAATACTTACCTTTGCAAGCATTTTAGGTTGCTAATCTAAATTTTACTAACTCGTACAATTTTTATGAGAAAAATTACGTATTTTCTTTTATTCTTGCTATGTAGTATTGCCACAGTGCAAACTGCATGGTCGCAAGGTGTAACGACTGCTGCCATTAATGGCGTGGTGAAAGATGCCAAAGGCGAAGGTTTGCCGGGGGCTACGGTAGTGGCGGTGCATGTGCCGTCTGGGTCGCAGTATGCTACTTCTACACAGCCCGATGGTCGTTTCGCTATACAAGGTATGCGAGTAGGTGGTCCTTATACAATTACGACTACGTTCATTGGTTTCCAAGATAACAAAGTAGAAAATGTTTACTTGACCTTAGGTAACACATTGAACTTAAATGTAAAGTTGTCTGAGGGTGAGCAAACATTAGACGTTGTAGAGGTTGTTTCTGCTAAGGGTTCGGTAATTAGTGGTGAACGTACAGGTGCTGCAACAAACATTGCAAAAGAGCAAATAGAACGTATGCCTACTATCAGTCGTAGTTTTGCAGATATGACTCGTTTAACACCACAAGCAAGTGGTAACAGTTTTGGTGGTCGTAGCTCAGGCTTTAATAACGTTACGATTGATGGTGCTATTTTTAACAACTCTTTTGGTCTTAGCCCTACGATTGGTGGTCAAGCATCTGCACAACCCATCAGTTTAGATGCTATAGAACAAGTGCAAGTAAATATAGCTCCTTATGATGTGCGCCAAGGTAGTTTTACAGGTGCAGGTATCAATGCCGTTACGCGTAGTGGAACAAATGAATTAAGTGGTTCTATCTTTGCTTTCCGTCGTACTGATGCCTTGCAAGGTTTCAAAGTTGGGCAACAAGAATTACCACAACAAGACCTTTCTAACTGGCAATATGGTTTCCGTTTAGGAGGTCCAATATTGAAAAACAAAGTATTTTTCTTTGTAAACTGGGAAACAGAAGACCGCCAAACACCAGGTACTTCTTTAGTAGCTAATAGACCCGGTTTACCAAGTCCCGGCGTAGGTTCTAATACTTCAGCAGCAAGTGCTTCAGAGTTAGATGCTATTAGAAATTTTATGAATACTACTTTTGCAGGTACGCCTTATGCTTTTAATTTAGGAGCTTATGAAAACTACCAACTACGTACTTATAGTGATAAAGCTACAGCAAAAATAGATTGGAACATTAGCGAAAAACATAAATTCAGTATTAAATATAACTACTTACGTTCTTACGCAGATATTCCTCCAAGTGGTAGTGGTGCAATTGGCAATAACCGTAGTGCTGGTTCTTTTACAATGCCTTTCTTTAGCTCTTTCTATACTATCAACAATAATTTGAACTCTGTCATAGCAGAGTTAAATAGCCGTTTTTCTAACGAAGTTTCTAATACATTCCAAATAGGTTGGACATCTATGAGAGATTTTCGTGAAAGCCCATTAGGTAACACTACTTTCCCAATGGTAGATATTGGCAATGGTAGTGGACAACAACTAACTTCTTTTGGTTATGAGCCATTTACGGTAGGTAATAAATTAGATACAGATGTATTCCAAATTTCAAACAATTTGACAATTTATAAGGGCAAACATACTTTGACTTTTGGTACCTATAATGAATTTTATTCATTTAACAATGGTTTTGCACCTGCCTATTATGGTTTGTATCAATTCAACACACCTGAAAGTTTCTATGCAAGTGTGAGAGTGTGGCAAGCAAGACAGCAAAATCAAACCCCTTCGTCTAATGATTTAGCTTTGGGCATTCCTTCTCGTTATGAGTACCGTTATTCTGCTTTACAAGATGGTTCTTTCCCTTTTGCAAGAACTAATGTTATGCAAATAGGTCTGTATGCTCAAGACGAGATTGCAGTTCGCAATAACTTAAATGTTACAGTAGGTTTGCGTGTAGATATGCCTTACATCACAGCTGATGTTCAACGTAACCCTGTTGTAGAAAATATGACATTTAGAGATGGCTTAAAAGTAGATGTAAGCCGTCTGCCTACATTAACTCCGCTATGGTCTCCAAGAGTAGGCTTTAACTGGGACGTATTCACGAATAAGAAAACGCAAGTACGTGGTGGTACTGGTATATTTACGGGTCGTATTCCTTATGTGTGGATTTCTAACCAAGTAGGTAACACAGGTAATTTAACAGGTTCTTTTGTAGTAACAAATAGTAGCCAATATTATTTTAACCCAGATGTAAGAGCTAATATCCCTGTTCCTAATACTTTATCTCCTACTTCTCAATTTAACCTTGCATTTACAGACCCTAATTTCAAGTTCCCACAAATTTGGAGAACGAATATTGCTATTGACCAAGAATTGCCTTGGGGTGTTATTGGTACATTAGAAGGTATTTATACAAAAGATGTGAATGCAGTATATCTTGAAAACGTAAATTTACCTAACTATCCTACTCGTACTACTTTGAGTGATGGTGGTGATAATCGTAGTGTTTTCAGTAATTTAACAGCTATCACAGGTACATCAGCAGCTGCAATAGAAAGAACAGCATTAATTACTAATTCAGCTCGTATTAACCCTACAGTAACAGATGCTATCCGTATGCGTAATACAAGTGAAGGTTATTCTTATACCTTGACGGCTCAATTACAGAAAAACTTTGGGCGTACTTTATTTGCAAGTGTAGCCTATAACTACACAGACGCAATGTCTGTTAATGACGGTGGTTCAGTAGCACAATCTATGTGGAGAGATAGACCTATTTCTGGTGACCCTAATGCACAGGCTCTTTCTTTCTCTAATTTCTTGGTACGTCATCGTTTCATAGCTTCAGTTTCTTACCGTAAAGAATGGTTAAAAATGTTGGGTACTTCTGTTTCTTTATTCTTCGAGGCTGCTCCTAATGGTAGAGTATCTTACACTTATGCAGGTGATTTAAACCGTGACGGAAGTGGCGGTGGTGGTAATGACCTTATTTTTGTGCCAAGAACAAGAAGTGATATTAACTTAGTAGATATTAATGGTTTCTCTAATGGCGCACCTTATACCTACAGTGCTGCACAACAATGGGCAGATTTAGACAAGTATATTTCTCAAGACCCATATTTGAACGAGATGCGTGGTAAGTACGTAGAACGTAATGGTTTAGAGTTGCCTTGGTATGCCAAAGTCGATTTGAGTATCCGCCAAGATTTGATGAAAAATATTGGTAAAACCAAAAACACTTTGCAGTTAAGTTTTGATATTTTCAACTTGACTAACTTGTTAAATTCAAATTGGGGGGTAGAGCAAATTGTTAACCGTTCTGGTGTAGTACAGTTTGTAAACTATGATGCACAAGGTAAAGCTCAATTCTCCTTCCCTTACCTTGATGTAAATTCACAAACTCCATTGACAAGCACTTTCCGTAATGGTACAGGTACTGGTTCTCGTTGGATTGCACAAATTGGTGTACGTTATATCTTTAACTAATATTTAATCAAACCTATAAGGTTTACAAAACCTTATAGGTTTGACCTAAACTTTAATTCTTATGAAATCTATTTTCTCAAAATATACAAATATCATTTTGGCAGTAGCTACAACTACATTAGCTACAAGTTGTGCCTTAGATACTGTACCTGCACCTACGTATGCAGAGTTAATGATTGTAAATGCTGTTCCTTCTGCTTCTTCTACTGCTCCTTTGGTAGCTGGTACTGCCCCACGTTTAGAAATAAATTTGGACGGAACAGACCTTATGTCTGACTCTTTACAAACAAGTAGTTTTAGAGGTTATTTCCCTTTAGCTCCTGGCTCAAAAAATATAAAACTAACAGCAGCAAACAACCACCCTGTAGCTGGTATAAAGGCTGGCGATGTTTTTCATTCTTATACCTTCAACGGAGAGGCAAATACATTTGCAAGTACATTTCTATTTACAGAAAACAATGCAATTACTTCTTTAACTGTTAAAGACGACTTAACAACACCAGCTACAGGAAAAGTACATGTAAGGGTGGTTAATTTGACAGGCAATCCAATTGATGTTTTTGCTACTACTACAGGTACAGAAGGTAGCAGTGTAGTAACAAGTACACCTATTAATGTGGTTTCAAATGTAACTCCTAAAACAGCTTCTACATTTAGACCTATTGATGCAGTACCATTAAGACCTGGTGATGCTTTACCTACATTTGTCCGTAAAAATTATACGTTCCAAATTCGTGCAGTAGGAGCAACAACAAATTTAGCTACATTAGTTACTTCAGCTACTAATGCAAATAATAATAATGCAAATACTGCAACCTTAGAAAACCAACGTATCTACACAATCGTGGTACGTTCAGGAGCTACACCTACTGCTGCTCCCACAGTGTTTGGTTTCTTTAATAACCGTAGATAATACCTATATTAAGCATAATTTTTTGAAGAAGTCATCTTTTTGAAGATGACTTCTTTTTATTTGTTATCTCTTGCCTAAAGTTCAATTTTATAGAATTAAGCAAGTTTCTTTGCACATTAAACTTATTACTATTAACTTACAGCAATCATTTGTGCATACTTTTTCCTCCCCTATTTTTATCTCTATGCCACAAGGAAATTGAGTAGCCTATGTTTTATTTTTTTAAGTTTTTTCAATTTTTATTCAATATATTTTTAGTCACACATTTCATTCTATTTATTTTAACACTTTATTTTTTATGAAAAAGGCAATCATTGGTGCAGGGCTTACCCTTGCTATCTTTTTTTCACAAAATCTTTTTGGGCAAACAGTCGTAGGTAAATGGCGTACCATAGACGATGAAACAGGTAAACCGAAATCTATTGTTGAGCTATATGAGCAAAACGGTAAAGTGTACGGTAAAATCGTCAAATTATTCAGAGAACCCAACGAAGAACAAGACCCTCTATGTGACAAATGCGAGGACAATCGTAAAAACAAGAAAATTATCGGTATGCACATCATCACAGAGATGAGCAAAGACGGAACAGAATACAGTGGAGGCGAAATTATAGACCCCAAAAAAGGAAAAATTTACAGATGTAAATTATGGGTAGAAAATGGTAAACTGATGGTACGTGGCTACTTAGGTTTCTTCTACCGTACCCAAATATGGACAAAAGAAGGGTAATAACCTCGACCATTGCTATATAAACAAAAACCCCTATAAAAGTTCTCTACTTTTATAGGGGTTTTTGTTCTCCTACTCAAACCGAATCCGCATTTTTTGCATAATCCGCCAAAACTGATTATCTTTTTGTAGTTTTCCTGCCTCTACAAGCACTATTTTCTTCTTACCGTTGGGTAGCTCACCGTACTCGCAAGTAACCGCCAAAATAGAGTCAAAGTTCTGAATAGCAGCCTCTTGTGTTTCAGGATTGTCCACTACATAAAAAGTGCCTATGCCTTCTACTTCGTTTAAATCCAACGCAAAATATTCATAACGCAACTGTTCTTTCAAATCTCTTACCTCAAAACCTTCTCCTTTGTTTATAGCACTATTGGCATAACGCAACACAGCAGTTGCAGGCAAATTTTCTTGGGTTGGAGGAATATCAACAGTTACTTGTGCCACAGGAACAGGCGTAACTGTAGCAGTTGTATCTTTTTGTACCAAAGCCAATTCAGACTTCAAATGGTTATTTTCTTTGAATAATTCATTCTTTTCTTTTTCTAAACTATTGACTTGTGTTTGCCACTGTTCTTTTTCTTGGGCAGTAAAAGCAGCAGGTTTTTCAATAATTTTTTCGGTAACTTTTTCAACAATTTGCGTTGTGGGCTTTGTTAGCACCTTACCTACTAAAAAGCCAAAAAGCAAACCTAAGACTCCCGCAGCAACTAACCACAAAGGGTCAATAATATTGTCTTGGGCAGTACGCAACTGTTTAGAAAGGTCTGTAATATCTGTGCCTAACTTAGTGTGTGCATCTTCTAACTTTTGCACTTTTTTAGTGGCTTCCTCTAACTGATTTTGCGTAGTTGTCAGTTTATTGGACAGACTATCAAAGGCATCTTTTGAAATACTACTCGACTTTTTAACCTCTTTCGTGTCTTCTTTTTTATCTTCTTTTTTGTCGGTAGAAGTCTTCTCTTGTTTTTGTTTGTCCGCAGGTGTAACTCTTACCGTTGCAGGTTTGGTTTTTGTGCTGTTACTCGTTTGTGCCAAACCCTCGAAAGACATTGCCCCTAACAACAATACCAACGCAATGATTTTATATGAATACAAAAAACTTAAACGTTTCATAATTTAGCTTGTTTAATAAGAATTAACTGCGAAATTGCAACAACTAATCATAGCCCAAACATACATAATTTGGGCTTTTTAACCATACAACGATACAACTTTTTAAAATTTGTAAGGAAGGTACAAACTTTTACACAACTTTCAACGAAATTCTGCCGTATAGGTTTGTTATTTACACTACAATAAAGTTGATTGAGTCAAAATTAGATGAATCACTAATCCCAATTAGTTTTACTAAGTAAGAGTACCTAATTAATTGATAATATTGTACCACAGACTTTAGTCTGTAATCTCTTGATAATCAAAGACTCACAGACTAAAGTCTGTGGTACATTTATTTTTTCCAATTACTTATATAATGATTTTAAACCTAAAAAATATGAGATTACTTGTACTATTTGCTTTTATCCTTGTATTGGGGGCTTGCCAACCCAAAAACACCAAAGAAAACATTGCCGAAACCGAAGAAAGCAATATAGATTACCAATCTAACGAAGATTTTTTGGTTTATTTTGCAGAATTTCAAAAAGATTTTAACCTTAAAAATGTGCGGAAACTTAACCGTTATATAGACGGAGATAATGGTTTGGTCGTTGTGATTACAAAAGATTTTTACTCTTATCCGTATGGGTTCAAAAGTTTTGCAGACTTTATGAGCAATAAAGAACTTGCTTTAGACTCTATTCAACACGCCAAAATGGAGTTTAAGCCCGAATACGGAGCAAAACCTGTGTTAGACTGTACAAGTAGCCAATGGAACAAAGTAGGGTGTTTTTGGAATGATAAACCCTCTCTCTCTTTCACAACTCTGTATGATGCTCTTTTAGAACACAATTTAATGCCACACAACCCTCCATTAGAAGAACAGCTCAAAACCGTAGATGTTTTAGCTACACGCATGGTGTATGACAGCCATACAAATATGGGATTTTATTTTAATCGTATCAATGGAAAATGGTATTTGTTGGCAATGGAAAGAATGAAACCTTGTTTAAGTACAAAATAAATTTTTGGTGTTATGAATGAGGCTTTTTTGCATTATATATGGCAATTCCAATATTTTAACTCTCAAAATCTGCAAACTACGCAAAAAGAAGCCGTACAAGTCATCAAAGCAGGGTATTGGAATACGGACAGTGGGGCAGATTTTCAACAAGCCGAAGTGTTCATAGACGGCATACGTTGGATAGGCAGTGTAGAAATTCACTTGAATAGCACAGATTGGCAAGCTCATCAACACTCTCAAAATAATAGGTACAACAACGTGATTCTGCACGTTGTTTGGCGAGATAACGCCCCAACAATAGCCCAAAGACCCGATGGCAGCCTTATTCCTACATTGGTATTAGAAGGCAGAGTGAAATTAGAAGTCTTAGAAAAATACCATTACTATATCAATTCTCAACATGATATTCCTTGCGAAAAACAATTTGCAACGGTCAATAATTTGCAAAAAATGTCGATGTTGGACTATGTATTGGCACAAAGACTGCAAAAAAAGGCAGAAAAAATAACAACTTTATTGCACGCCCAAACAGGAGATTGGGAAGAAGCAACTTACCAATGGTTGGCTCAATCCTTTGGTTTTAAGGTCAATAACGAGGCTTTTTTGGCTTTGGCACAAGCTACCCCTTACCGCATTTTCCAGAAAAACAAAGACAGCTTGACAAGTATAGAAGCCCTACTATTTGGGCAAGCTTCTTTATTGCCCCAAAATCCTACTGATGAATACAGTAAAAATTTAGTAGAAAAATACAATTATTTACGACACAAATACAGTCTTAGCCCTATTGCTGCTGCCCATTGGAAATTTATGCGTTTGCGTCCTGCCAATTTCCCCACAGTACGCATTGCCCAATTAGCTACTTTGTTGTACCAACAATCACATTGGTTCAGTGCTTTGTTAGCCATAGAAGACATTAAAGCCATGCAACAGTTTTTTAAACTACAACAGTCTGCCTATTGGCAAGCACACTATGATTTTGGAAAAACGGCTTCGCAAATTAGCCATGAATTAGGCAAAGAAAGTATTAATAACCTGATAATCAATACAGTAGCACCTTTATTAGCTGCCTATTCTCAACAGCAAGACAACGAACTATTCATGGAAAGAGCTTTAAGCCTTTTGGAAGGACTACCTCCCGAACACAACAAAATTACGCAAAGATGGGAAGATGTAGGCTTAACTATTCGCACCGCCTTCGATTCACAAGCAAGTATTGAGCTATACAATGAATTTTGTACTAAAAAAAGATGTTTGCAATGTAGAATTGGAAAGGAATTGATACGATAATATTTACAGTCCACAAAGTAATTTGCCTTTAGGCGAATAAATAACTAAACTTATTTGCCTAAAGGCAAATTACTTTTATTTATTAGAGGTTATTAAGGTCTGTAGCATAGACTTTAGTTCAATGCTATTAAGCTAAGAAAATAAGATAAGAATATAAATAAATAATTGATTATTAGTTGCTGTTTTTTTTAAAGTGCCGTTAGCAATTCCATTGTGGGCAACGACATATTTATAGTAAAAAACAGAACCAGCTCTCTCAAAGTGCCGTAGGCACGAAACATATCGTGCCTACGGCACTTTGAGAGAGAAGAAAATAGCATTACTATACATATTACGTGCCTATGGCACTTAAAATACTTTTCTTAGCTTAATAGCATTGAACTTTAGTCTGTGCTTTTAATTATTGATAGTCAATTAATTAATTCACAGGCTAAAGCCTATGTTACAAAATCTTAATAACGTCTATTGGTTTAAAACTTTTCTCACTACCTCCGCATATTGTTTGACCGTATCAAAATTAATAGCATCTTCTTGGTTCACCCGAAACAAACAAGGGTACGGAGAATGGTGTAAAATAATTTCTTCGGAGGCAGAATTTATATTGCCATTAAATACCAAGCCTTTTATTTTTATCAATCCCTGTTCCTCACGTCTTTGTAACTCTTTGATTGTCAATAAAGTATGATTGATACTACCCAAGTATAAATTAGCCACAACGATAACAGGCAGTTGCAATTTTGCTGCAAGGTCTATGACAAAATGCTGTTGATTCAGAGGCACTAACACACCTCCTGCCCCTTCTACAATTAAATTGCCTGTGTTGGTAGGAATTTCCACTGCGTTTATAGCTATTTGCACTCCGTCAATGGCGGCGGCGGCGTGTGGCGATAAGGGTTGTGTAAGCAAATATTTTTCTGGTAAAAAAGAAAGATTTTTGCTAACTAATGATTGTACTTTTTCTGTATCTCTTGGCAAACCCGACTGAATAGGTTTCCAATAAGTAGCTTGTAAGGCTTCTGTTAAAATGGCACTTACAAAAGTTTTTCCGCTATCTGTGCCTATAGCTGTAACGAAGTATTGATGTAACATATAATTATTTTTTTGGCAATTAATAGGAGTTACTACGATTTTGTAGCATAGACTTTAGTCTGTGCTTGTAATACATTGCTAATCAAGTAATTATTACACAGACTAAAGTCTATGCTACAGACTTTCATAACCTCTAATCATATTTTTGGTTAGAACTTTTAAACAACAAAAAACAACAGCTTGTTTGTTTAAAATTGATTTGCTTGCAAATTGTCCAAATTATGCTTCAAACGCAGCCAATTTGCACAATATTTTACACCAAAAAGTAGTAACTTGCAGATTCTTTCTCAAAATATCAGTCATAAAACTTACAATTTTTCATGTTAGCTGTTTTTAATCACCCTCATTCTTCTACATGGGCAAGCCTTTTACAACGCCCCACTTTAGATACCTCTCATCTTGAAAACACCGTTCAAGAAGTCCTCAATGCCATTCGCCAACAAGGAGATGAGGCGGTGTTGCATTACACCTCTTTGTTCGACAAGGTAGAATTAGCCCAAATAGCCGTTCATACAGACGAGATACAAACTGCCATTGACACTCTTTCGCCTGCCCTCAAAACAGCTATTCATACGGCAGCAGCCAATATCAGACGTTTTCACGAAACCCAACAAGAAAACAGCAAAGTAGTAGAAACGATGCAAGGCGTACAATGTTGGCGAAAAAGTGTAGGTATAGAAAAAGTAGGTTTGTATATACCCGG
>CANGYA010000080.1 GCA_947457925.1 Cytophagales bacterium
AAAAACTTATAGTGAAACTAATTTTTTTCAAAGAAATAAGTTTGATTGTCTTCAAGAAGCTCTATAAAGATGACATCTTTTAGAAAGATGTCATCTTTATAGAGCTTCTTGAAGACTACGTATAACAATTCATAGCACGACACTATTAGACTTGAAAAGTGTTTTTTAGTTTTGTTTATCAATACTTTTTAATAACTACCAGCAATCAATGATATTCAAAAGAAAAATGTAGTAGGCGGACTTAGGGCAAGGTCTAAGGTCATGTTTTCGCCAATACATTGCGTTTGAGCCAACAGATGCGGAGCTACGGGTATCATCAAAATATTGTTGGGAGGGTGCAGGTGTTTTGTGCCTAACACTCCCCGAATGGCTATTTCTAATTCTTTGATTTTGACTGCATTAAATTCGCCTAAGAACAAAGATTTTTGTAGCCGAGTCGCCCCTGCTGCCAAAATGGTTTTGGCAAGTTGTGTCCGTAAACGGTTATGGCTAATGTCATAGCTGATTAAATAGTACATTGCATAGTGGTTTAAAGTATATTTGCCTTTAGGCGAATTTTGTATTGCTAAAAAGTGGGGTATTCGCCTGAAGGCGAATGTACTGTTTGCTTTGCCCAACTGCATTGAGCTTTAGTCTTCATCAATATACTTTCGCATCACTTTTTTCAATACCCAAGACACCTTAAGAAACACCAGCACCAACGCCAAAATATAGACAAACAGACTACCAGCCCTTTCAAAGTCTTTGAACGAAAAACTGCCGTCATCATAGTCCTCGTCTGCCGTCTGTTCTTTGTCCGTAGGACGAGGGCGAAGGGTAGGGGTAAGGGTTTCATCTTTGAGGTTTTCGCCACCGTAGAGCCAACGCATCACGCCACCATGCCCCGCACAAGCCCCGCTGCCTGTGGCTCGGCTGAAAGTGCCGTCTTTACATTCACAGCCTACCCTGTCGTTTTTGTTGGGTTTTGGTGCGGTGCTGCGTGGGTTTGCGGTGCTGTCGCCTACCCGAATTTCCTCGTAATCTTCTGGGCGAAAGGTGTTAGGTTCGCCAGACGTAGTGGCGGGGAGTAGGGACTGTTTGGCGGGACTTGGGGCGTATAGCCACTGTTTTACGCCGCCGTGTCCTGCACAAGCTCCGCTGCCTGTGGCTTGGCTGTAGGTGTTGTCTTGGCATACGCAACCGATACGGTCTTGTGCAAACAACTGCATACAAAGTGTTTGTATGACCATGCAAATAAAGAGAATGGTTTTCATAGCTTTTGGGTTAAAGTGTGTGTAGTTGTAGCATAGCCTTTAGGCTGTGAACCGTACCTCAATTTGATACAGACATTTTAAATTTGTAAAAAATTGTAATTTGTACCACAGACTTCAGTCTGTGGGTTTAATTCAACACAGACTGAAGTCTGTGGTACAAATAAATAATGTCGTTATCAAAATCAATTCGTTACACAGCCTGAAGGCTATGCTACAAAAAGTTTTTTATGAATACTGCTGTGTAGCCTCTTGCAGTTGCTTTCTGACGGTTGCCCGCACTGGTTCTGGGCTTAGGACTTCCATATCTGCCCCAAACCACAAGACTTGTGCATAAAACTCTCTGTTCGGGATAAGCTGCAAGGAAAAATCTATGTGCGTAGGCGTACTCTCTACAACCTGCTGCGAAGGGTGCAAGGGTTTGCTTTGCAAATAGGCTGCTCTGGGTTGGCGTACCCGCAGGCAAATGTGGTGCAGGGTTTGGTCTTCCCAAGGCAGCCCCACACCGATAATGTGCAGGAAAAAATTGTCCAATTCCTTCGGTGGTAGCTTGTGGTACTGCTCGGTACTTTCCCAAAACTCTATGATACGGTCTAAGGGCAGTGGGCGAATAGCCTGTATTTTTTCGGCTGCTCTGCTGTTATAGCCTATCAAAAACCAACGGTTATTGTGTTCTTTGAGGAGTTGGGGGTGTATGACAAGGGTTTGGGGCTTGGTTTCATGAAAAGGCAGATAGACTACCTCTATCGTCTTTTCTTCTATGATACAGCTATACAGCCCGTCCAGATGTTTGTAGCCCTCATAGTTGGGTACACTCTCGAAAATCACCGCCAACTTGAAGGGGTTGATGCGGACTTTGGTTTTTTGGGCTACTTTTTCTATGATACCCTGTAGTTCTTTGTAAAAACCAAAGTGTTTGAACTGCTCCAGCGTAGTGAGTGCCTCGTTGATACAGTCGGCATCTTCTTTGGTGATGGGGCAGTTCGTAATCGAAAAATTGCGTTTGGCGTAGTAGTAGCCGTTTTTGCCCGCCTCTATGGGTGCGTCATAGAGGTCTGGGCTTTTCATGTTTGTAATGTCTGTGCGGAGTTGGCGGAGAGAAATGCCGTTTTGGTCATGTTTGGCGAGTTCTTCGGCGATAAGGTCGAGGAGTTGCTCACTTTTTACGTGCCTGCCATGCTGCAAAGCCCTGTCTATGATACGGTAACGAATCAATGCCTGTTTGTTTTTTGCCATTGTGTTTTATCATTATTTTAGGCTAAAGTAGGGAGTGTATGTATAAAAATAAAATTTTTTCGAGAATAGTTTATTGTGTAGATAGACTGCACAGTTGGGTTTTAGTTTTGGTTTCTAAACGCAAAAAATATGAAAAAGCTTATATTTACGCTATTGTGCAGTGTATTATTGGTGGCAACAGCCTTTGCACAAACTTCTTTTAGTTGTGTATATCGAGAGTATTGTGTGTGGAGTGATTACAAGAAAAAATTTGTCGATTGTGAAGGTTATGAGGAAAGTTCTCTATTTGTGATAAATGATAATGAAACCATATTTACACACACGATTGACGAGATGAAATCCTCTTATTATGTTACTTCAAGAGAATATGATGCAAAAGAGGAAATTTGGTCTTATCAGGTAACAAGTGATGTAGGCAACAAATATTTGTATGTGATTGACCCTAAGAATAAGCAAATACGAGGGTTTTATTTGCGAGATGGTAAAACAATGCTTGTTGTTTTTACTATAAAAGCTATTTTTTAAGTTGGCTTAAAATTGATATGTTAGGTATTATTAAAATTTTGTATCACAGACTTCAGTCTGTATGCTAAGTAATTTGTATTTTAGTACACAGACTAAAGTCTATGTTACAAGTCTTAATAAGTTTTACCAATATCACTATACAATTTGCTACAGAAAAATAATTTACATAATATTTGGATTTGTAGATGAGATTTAATTTTTTTAGGTGTTAGAAAAAAATGCTGGCTACTATGCAGACGATTACGTTTACTTGCGAAACTATTACGCCTATGTTCCTTTCGGGGGCAGACCAAAATATTCCTGAACTTCGCCCCCCAAGTATCAAAGGGGCTTTGAGGTTTTGGTGGAGGGCGATGAATGGGCATCTGGACTTGAAAACTTTGAAAGAACAAGAGGCTTTGATTTTTGGAGGGACTGAACCTGCACAGAGGAGTAGGGTGATTGTGCGGTGTGAGCAGAAAGAATTTGATTTGCCTAAAAACAAATATAAAATGATAGCACATAAAGGCAATGAAACCAAATGTTTTGAAGTAGAGCAAGAAATAAAAATAACACTAAGTTTGACGCAAAATGTAGATTTAGGTAATGGTAAAAGTTTCAATTTTGAAAAACTAAAGGCTTTATTTGAAGTATTTTGTTATTTGGGTGGGTTGGGCAAAAGAAGTCGTAGGGGAAATGGAGGCTTGAAAATTACTAAGTTTAAAATTGATAAGGAATTAGAACTACCTTATACACAATTAGATTTTGGAACAGACTTAGTAAATAAATTGAATTTGGTTTGTTTGGATAAGCAAATAGATAATTCACAGGTATTTAGATATGATTCAGTAAATAATAAAATTAAATCATATTTAACTAATTCATCTAATCAAAGACCATACATTAAAGAAATATATTATAAACAAAAAAAAACAAATGAAAATGTCCTTCATTTAAGGCAACGTATAAGTCAAGCTACCCACGATACCAAAATAGGTAATGAAAATTTGTATAAAGAAACAGTCGGTAATGGAACACCACGTTTTGCTTCACCTGTAATATTTTCTATTGTGCCTAATGGTAACTCTGTGATAACTTTACTTCATACTGCATCATATCGTTATGTATCTAATTTAACATTACAAACAACTTTGATAAATTCTCTATAGAAATGCCTAAACACCTTTTCCTTTTCAACATTTCCCCTGTGGTTATCGTTTTATGTTAAGGAATAAAATATTTAAAGCAACAACACTATGAAAAAATCATTTGAAAATTGGCTTTGGGAAGACCTCGAAATTGAGTTTGGTTTAGAGCAAACTACACTTTTGGAGCTTGATGCTTGGCTGGCGAATCAAACCCAAATTACAGACAAGGAAAAAGAACAACTCCAGAGTTTGAGCAAGATATTTAATGACCACTACCGAAATTGGAATGAAGATGAACTAAAAATGCAGTTTATTGCTCCTTTGCTTGCCATTGTAAATTATTATACTGCCTCATTTTCACCTTTTTCGCAGCGTAATTTTTCTGCTGTTATCGGCAATTATGAACTGTATGGTAGAGTGGATTGGGTGTTGGCAAAAGGCAAACAAACTCCTCGCAAACCTTTCTTCTTTCTACACGAATACAAACGTGAGTTGGAAAATTCTGGTGACCCACAGGGACAACTTTTGGCGGAAATGCTGGTCGCACAACATCACAATCAAGATGATAAACCCGTCTATGGTGTGTATGTGGTAGGTAAAGATTGGACATTTATGATATTAAAAGATAAAAATTATGCAGTAAGTCGCCCTTATCAGGCAAATGAAGCCCTCGATTTTGAAGTAATTTTTAAAGCATTGAAACAAATTAAAAATATTGTACCCTAATGAAACACCTTTTCCTTTTCACCATTTCCCCTGTGCAGTCTTTTATCTCTCAGGCACGCAAAACGCAGGATTTGTGGGCGGGGAGTCGTATGCTGTCAGCATTTGTAGCAAAAGTATATGAAGCTATTGAACGAGAAAAAGGAATTGTAATTTTCCCTTCCAAAATATCAGAATCGATGCCTAATCGTATTTTAGCTTCTTTTGACTTTACTAAAACAGATAAAGAACTGAAAGATTTAGGCAAGAAAATAGCTGACGAAGTAGCCATAGAACTTTACGAACTTACTAAAAAAGCCGAAATCAAAATTGGTGAAACTGAATACCCCAAAATCAAAACAGCTTTTGAAACTCAACTAAAAAACTACTTTTCTACTTTTTGGGTGTTTGTGCCTTGCACCGAAGAAACTTATGCGAATGATTACGAAAAAGCCGACAGATTGTTAGGGGCTGTAAAAAACTCACGTACTTTTACCCAAAACCCTGAACAAGGGCGTAAATGTTCGTTGAGTGGAGAGCAAAATGCGTTGGTTGTTTATAAATCTAATCTTCCTACATTCACTTCTAATGAAACAGTTGCACAAGTTAGTAATCCTAATATAAATGAAGGAGAAGGTTTATCAGCTATTTCCTATATCAAACGGTTTTATCCTTTTAGGAAAGACAAGGATAAAAAAGAGTTTGATTCTACGGCTGACATTGCCCTTTTATATACCCTTACTGAACTCAAAAAAATACAAGCAAAAGGAAGTGATTTGTTTTTAAATGAATTTGCAATTTGTTTTAACGAAAAGAATATTGATGAGGTAGATGGGCAATTATTTTTTGAAGAAAACTTCACTAAAAAATACTTTGAAAAGCACAATATCAATCCAAATTTTTTACACCCAGCAAAAATAAAACGTGAGACTATCCAAAAGATAGCCAAACAGAATAATTTACCTTTTACCAAATACTACGCTATCCTACTCTTTGATGCAGACAGTATGGGGGCTTGGCTTTCAGGTGAATATCTAAATGATAGAGAAAATAAACTACAAGATTTCCACAAACATATTTCCTCTTTACTTTCGGGCTTTGCGGACTATGCCAAAAACTATGTAGATGGTTTAGGCTCTGATAAAATTAAAAAAGGTCGTACTGTTTATGCAGGTGGAGATGATTATTTGGGCTTTATAAATTTGCATTATTTGTTTGAAGTGATGAAACACTTACGAGAGCAGTTTAAACAGCAAGTAAGTGAAAGATTGAAAGAAGAAGTTTTGATAAATGGAGTAAAAGGCAAATTTCAATTTAATATTGAAAACCCTGAAATGTCCTTTTCCGCAGGAATTTCTATTGCTCACTACAAAACACCACTTTCTGAAGTGCTGACTTGGGCAAGAAAAATGGAGAAAGAAGCAAAAAATTTAGAAACCGATAAGAAAGACAAGTTTGGTATAGCCGTACTCAAAAAATCGGGTGAGATACATAAGGCTGTTCTAAATTTTAAGGACACCAACGGTTCTTATTTTTCTGATAATTTACAGAAAATACTTGATTACCTTTCTGATGAAAAGTATAGTTCAAACTTTATCAATGTACTTGAAAGAGAACTTTCATTATTTGATAAAAATTTCGAATACCGAAAACGTATCGTAATTTCTGAGGCAAAAAGGCTTATTGAAAATTCTCGCAACAAACAAAAAACACCAAAAAATGAGAATGAGAAGGTACTTGAATTAGTTGAAGAAATTTATAATTCAACAGATGAAAGAACAGAATATAAAGACAATCATTTTCACAACACACTAAGCATTTGCGATTTTATCAACCGAAAACTACAAGGCAATGACTAAGAAAACTATACATATTGAGGCAATAGATACGCTATTTTTTAGAGATGGTAAGCCGTTTGCTATGGGTGATGACGTTTGGGCAGATGGTATTTTTCCGCCTTTGCCTTCTGTTTTGTATGGTGCTATGCGAACTGCGTATATGTTTCAGAATGGACTTAGTGTAGAGGAATTAGAAAAGCAAACTACAGATTTTAAGATAAGCAATATCTACTTGCTTATAGGTAATGAAAATCTGGAAGTTTCACCTGCTTTCCCTTTTCCTTACGATATGATAAAACCTAAAAATCAACCCCCTATATTTCTGGATATAGAAAATAATGATGGCATTAATTCATCTGCTTATGCAGTATTGAAAACAGAACAAAAAGAAAAAGCAGAAGACGCACACGGAAAAAGTGTTTTAGAGGATACAAGTTTTAAATGCTATTTAAGAGGTCTTGAGTCTGATATATTTTCTATAAACCTATCAAAATATATTATTTCAGAACCTAAAATTGGAATTGCCCGTAGCAAAACTACTCGTACAACTTCGGGAGATGCAGAAGGCAAAATGTATCGAGTGAATATGCAAAGAATGTCTGTCATTGATGATGATAATATTGAAAATATCATAAAAATAGGTGTTGATTATGAGGGGCTTAATGACTTAGAAAAAAATGGAATTTTTAGGTTAGGAGGTGAAAATAAGTCTGTTCAATATAGAATTGTTGAAAATACAGAAATTAATATCAGTCTTGATAATATCCATTCCAATATTATCAAAGTCTATTTTGCTACACCTACTATTTTTGAAAATGGTTGGTGTCCGCAAGTTTTTCTTAATGGGAATTTAGAAGGTGTTTCTTTTCAACTATTGACTTACGCCATAGGAAAACCGTTGTATGCTGGTGGTTTTGATATGAAAATGCAAAAGCCCAAATATATGTTTAAGGCTATACCCGCAGGAAGTGTGTATTACTTGCAAACTAATTCTATAGAAGATGCCAAATTATTGGCTCAAAAATTAATGGCTCAAAATCAAATTAATGATACTTGGAAAGATAATGAGCAAGCACAAACCTTTACTCAACAAGGGTTTGGAAAAATTTATGTAGGAACTAATAAACAATCTTAAAACTTCAAGGCAATGGCAAAAACTATAATTACAACTGTTGGAACATCTTTGATTACTAATTGTAAGGGTATTAATTCTACTTCTTATGAGGCTTTAAAGAATAAGCCCTTTTTTGCTGATTATACCAATAAAGATGACTTTGATTTCATTAAAGGGCATATACAAAAAATAAAACCATTGCTTGATAATGCGGTTAGTTCTGAAAATTCTTGTGCCGAAATCAGTAGTATTGTAACTATTGCAGAAGCACTATGTAAAGATATTAATAAAGATAAAAAATTAGAGCTTAGTTTATTTTTTGTCTGTACTGACACCATTCTTTCGCCTTTATGTGCAGAGATAATTGCTACTTATCTAAATAACAACAAAAAAACTTTTATAGTTAAAAATAGCAGGGGTATTGATATTACTGTTGAGGTTAAAATAGCAACAGCCGAGTTTATTTCACAAAAAAATAATGAAGGCAAATACTTAACTATCATTGATAATATTAAAGTCAAAGACTATAACAATAATTATATCATCAAAGGTTTAACTGTAAACAATAATACTGATTTTCAAAATGCAGGTTTTGAGGGTTTGTCGTCTGTCATAACTGAGATTGTAATTGAAAAAGAGGTAAAGAATACAATCATTAATATAACTGGAGGTTACAAAGGTTTTATTCCTATTCTTACTTTGGTTTGTCAATTATTGGCGGTTGATATGCAATATTTATATGAAGAAAGTAAAACTCTTATTACTATTCCAAAATTGCCAATACAATTTGATTTGTCTGTTATTGAAAGTATTGCCTCTCACTTGAATAATGATTATTTGAAAACTATAGATACAAATACGAAACTTTATGAATTTTTAAAAAACACTCATTTGATTAATAGTAATAATGAACTTTCAGGCATAGGCAGAATTTTACGCAACCATTTATTTAGTGGGCAAATAGGTTTAAGTAATCCTATTCTTGGTTATTTCATTGAGTTAAAACTCTTTCATTATTTTTCTACTTGCAACTTTACAAAATATCATTCACCCATCAAAAATGATGAGGCTGATTACTATGCCTATAAAGTAGTAAATGGAGTTTATGAATTTTCAGAAAAACAAACAGTAAAATTGAAAAATGATGATGAGGCAAAGAAAGTGAGTAAAGAAAAAGCCTACACAAATAAGTTAGGAGATATTGATTTAGTTCTCAAAAATGAAATAAATCAGGATACCATTTGCGAAATCAAGGCACATAATACCTTTGGTAATTATATCAATGATATTGAAAAACCAAAAGATTATTATAAAAAAGTAAAGGCAAGGATTGAATTTTGGAAACATACAAGAAAAAACTTGCCTAATGAGTATCTTTTTATTGTCTATAAGATACGGATTTTGCAGGGTGATGAATCAGAATTTTTGACAGTCAATACTGAAACTATGATTAAACATCTCTCAAATAAAATCAAACAAGATTATAATGGAGATGTGAATTTCAAAGTCTTAGGTTTGTGGATAGACTTAAAAGGTTTTGAAATAAATTATTCAAGTCTTTTGCAAGAAGAATTAAAAGATAGTGATTGGTTGATTGATATTCCTATTGCGTAAAAGTTACAATTTATTAAACCTTGAAAATCAAAAACTCCCTCATCAAACAAAAAATGGAAAAATTAGAAGACTATATTTCTTTTTTGGAGGATTTGAAGCAAACTATCCTTACTACTCGGCAGAAAGCAATTTGGGCGGTTAATGCTCAAATGTTGGAGTTGTATTGGGTAATTGGCAAAAAAATACTTACCCAACAAACACAGTTGGGTTGGGGGGCAAAAGTAATTGAAAACCTTGCTGCCGACCTCAAAATGCTTTTTCCCGAAATGAAGGGCTTATCACCTCGCAATCTCAAATATATGAGAGCCTTTGCAGAGGCTTATCCCAATGAAGCATTTGTGCAAGTGCCACTTGCACAAATTAGTTGGTATCATCATATTACCTTGTTAGACAAAGTAAAAGAAGAAAAAATACGGTATTGGTACATAGAGCAGGCTTACCAAAACGGCTGGTCAAGAAATGTGATGGTGCATAAGATAGAAGCAAAAATGCACGAAAAAACAAAGATTTTGCCCAACAATTTTAATCATACACTTCCTAATACGCAGTCAGATTTGGCACTGCAAATCTTTAAAGATGAGTACATTTTTGATTTTGTAGCTCTTGATGAACTGCAATATGAAAGAGAATTGGAAAAAGAATTGGTGAAAAATATTACCGAATTCTTATTGGAGTTAGGAAAAGGTTTTGCTTTTGTTGGCAAACAACATAGGCTCACGATTGAAGGACAAGAGTTTTACATAGACTTGCTTTTTTACCACATCAAACTCAAATGTTTTGTAGTGGTAGAACTCAAAATAGATGAATTTAAACCTGAATATGTAGGAAAATTAAACTTCTACTTGTCCGCAGTAGATGATTTACTTAAATCTGACACAGATAATCCAAGTATTGGGCTGTTGTTGTGCAAAAGTAAAAAACGTTTTGTGGTAGAGTATTCTTTACGAAATTATCAAAAACCTATTGGAGTAGCTTCGTATTTTCCGACAGAAGAAAAGCTAAAAGATGCTTTACCCTCAGAAACAGATTTACAAAACTTTGTTACTAAAATTACTCATTTAAAAAATTAAACCAATATGTACAAAAACGCAAAACCTTTATTTCTCATTTGCGAAACCCCCTTGCACGTAGGCAGTGGTTCGGATTTGGGTATTGTAGATTTGCCTATCCAACGAGAAAGGCACACCAATTTTCCTAAAATAGAAAGTTCATCACTCAAAGGTGCTTTGAGAGAGGCTTTTGAAAGTGCTTTTAAGTCAAAAACATTTACAAAACCTGATGACAATGATGTAAAAATTCAGCGTGTTTTTGGTTTTGATGATGGCAGTTTATCTGAAGCACAGAAAACACAACTCAAAACGCATTTCAAAAATTCTAAAAATGAGGAACAAACCCAATTTTCAGGTGCATTAGCCTTAACAGATGCACGTTTGTTGTTGTTTCCTGTCAAGTCTTTGTATGGTGTTTTTGCGTGGATTACTTGTCCAAGAGTGATAAAGAAGTTTATTGCAGATTTGGAGTTGGCTGGCATTTCAACAGAATTTTCTACTGTTGATTTTGAGCAAGAAAAAGACAAAACCACATCAAAAGCTGAAATTCTTAAAACTAATGGTACTAAAAAGCAAGCCTATTTAGAGGAATTTGTTTTTACACTTATCCAAGATATAGAAAAAGATAATAATGTGGATAAATTGGCTAAATGGTTGAAAGAAACATTATTTTCCGCAAGTGATACAAGCTATTGGGCTTCTAAAATAGAAAAAGACATTATCATAGTTTCAGATGAGAATTTCCGTGATTTTGTAACCTTAGCTACTGAAGTTATTACTCGTACCAAAATAGATAATAGTACAGGAACAGTACAAACAGGGGCTTTATTTAGTGAGGAATACTTACCTTCTGAAAGTGTGTTGTATTCTTTGGCTATGTTTTCAGATGAGTTTAGAAGTTCAAATCCCTTATTATCAAATGAAGTAAAAACTTTTTTTGAAAGTGGTTTAACAGCCAATAACAACATTGTGCAAATTGGTGGTAATGCTACTTTGGGCAAAGGTATTGTAAAAACTAAATTAGTCTAACCTCAAAACAACACAACAAAATGGCTAACGAACTATCTACAATGAAAAGTATAGCACAAGCAAGAGCTAAGTTTGCTTGGGAGTGTGCGAGTAAATATAATGCGTCTGATACAGATACAGAAGAACAAAAAAAACGCAAAAAGAAAGAAAAAGATGATTATAGTGCTGTGGTTGATAAAGTACCAACTTATATCAAAACCAATGGGCTTTTAAACACTTTGGCGTTTTTATATTCTAAAAAAAGTGGTTCTGGTAAACAAGGTGAAGTTTTGAATAATATTCACACTTGGCTCACAAATAAAAACAAAAATGAATATCATTTGCTTAATGAAACTTTGAACACAGATTTAAAACTTCTCGAACATTTAACTGACCCTACAAAAGTTACAGCACGAGATTTAATCCAATGCACCACCGAAGTATTAGCATTGTTTAATTGGTTACGTAGGTTTGCTAAATCTGAATAAAATTATGCCACAAAAAAAGCCTGTAAAATTAGAAGAAATGCAACAGCAAAATAATCTTAAACAAAGTTCTGTCAATCAGGAAGTTGCCCAAAATTTCTATTCTTTTTTGCATAAAAGGAATAGGTTTTGGACTGAAACCCAAAGGGTAAATAACGAAGATGATAAAGACAGAAAAAAATTTGTTGTCAAAAAAATTAATGTAGAAAGAGTTGTTGAAAAGCCTGCGGGTAACAAAAAGAAACTCGAAGATGTGTCTATTATTGATGTTTTTGAAAAAGAAGAAAAGGGCTGGCAAGACAAAGACTTTTACCTAAAATTTGCCCAACGTCATAAAAGCAATGCTGAATTTTTAACCAATAAGCAATTACAAGTACAAAACTTTAAACCTGATTGGCGTTTAGCAATAGGTTTGGGTAGTGGTTCTGTATTCGAAACTTCTATTTCTTTACACCACATTTACGGTTTTCCGTACATTCCTGCAAGTGCCGTAAAAGGTGTTTTGCGAAGTTATTTGATAACAACTTTAAAAGGAACAGAAGAAAATAGTGAGGCTTTACTTTTTCAAGAAAGTAAAGAAATGTGCGATATTTTTGGTTGTGGCGAGGAAACAATGTATGACGAAAATGGGCAAAAAAAACGCAAAAACACCTTTTACAAACGGTGTTTTGAAGAAGATAAAATACAATTTGGAAAAGATAAATCTAAATATCGTTTTTCTGATATTACAGAAAAAATTGGTAATATAATTTTCTTTGATGCCTATCCTACACACAGTCCACAAGGTTGTATCAAGGCAGATATTATGAATAATCATTATCAGCCTTATTATAATGGAGCAGAACCTCCTGCGGATTATCATAAACTAAATCCTATTATTTTCTTGACCGTTGAAAATTTGACGTTTCAGTTTATGGTAGGTTTGCAAAAAGGGAAAGATAATCCTACTATCAATTTTGCTAACAAAAGCGGAGATATGCTAACAGTTGTTTCGTTATTACTCAAAGATGCTTTACAAGAAAAAGGCATCGGAGCAAAAACCGCCGTAGGCTACGGCTATATGCAATAAAAACGATTACAACCGTTTGATTGATGATTATACCACGATTACATAATTGCAATAAATGAATTCATTACCCCACGATTGAAATCGTGGGCTATATTAACCTAACCCACGAATTTATTTGTGGGAACTAATACCGAACCGAATCACCGAATCCCACGATTAGAATCGTGGGCTACCTAACCTAACCCACGACTTTAGTCGTGGGTATTTATACCGAACTAACATCACATAAACCTATGCCACACTCTTACGTCAAAATATGGGTTCATGCCATCTTAGGTACAAAGTACAGAGAGCCACTCATAACACCTAACATCAAACAAACCGTCTATCAACTCATTATCCAAGAAGTAGAGAAATTGGATTGTAAGTTATTGGCTATCAACGGAATGCCCGACCACGTACATATTTTGTTTTTGATGAATGCCCAAAAAAGCATTGCCGAAATTATGAAACAAATCAAAGGCGGTAGTTCTTACCAAATCAATCAACAAGACTTGACAAAGGACAAATTTAGTTGGCAAGTAGGTTATGGGGCTTTTTCGGTAAGTGAGTCAGGCATTGACAAAGTGAAAGAGTATATTAAAAATCAAGAAGCACACCACCAAAAATTGACTTTCCAAGAAGAATACAGTCGTTTTGTAGAACTGCACGGATTTATTTTAGAAGAAGATGGACATTTAACAAAGAAAAATTAGCATAATCTTTACCCAGAACAAAAAACTATAATGAAAAACCTTTTTCTCATTTTCTCACACACCCTCACCCCCGAACAAGCCACAGATGCAACAAACAGTTTGGGGGTAGAAAATTTTGTGAGTTTGCCCGAAAACCTCAAAACCTTGTGGGGCAATGTACCGCCTGATGCCGAGTTGGATTTTGCGACTTATTTGCAGCCTCTCAAAGATTTTTTGGCAGCAACAGCCCAAGCCCATGACGTAGTGCTGATACAAGGCGACTTTGGGGCAACTTTTCACCTTGTCAATCACTGTAAACAAGCAGGTTATACGCCTGTCTATGCCACTACAGAAAGAGTAGCCATAGAACAAGCCCAGCCAGACGGCAGTGTGGTATTGCAGAAGGTTTTTAAACACAAGGCTTTTCGGAGGTACTGAAAAAGAGGATTTGTAATATATACTTTAGCCTGTGTATTGATTATCAACTACTTAATTTTTCATAAATTAAATTTTATGCTACATCTTTAAGACTACTATTTTTTGGTGCAAAAAATAGTAGTCTTAAAGATGTAATATTAAAGTTGTAATCTTTTCTAGGGTCGTGCTATGAATTGTTATACGTAGTGTTCAAGAATCCCTATAAAGATGTAATCTTTCTAAAAGATTACATCTTTATAGGGATTCTTGAACACCTCCAAACCTATTTCCAAGTCTTTAAAAAATTAGTTTTGGTATAAGTTTTTAAGGCACGACACTACAAAAGATTACAACTTTTTTTGCCGATATCAGTATTAATTACTTAACATTGCTTGTTATAAACTACCAATTTATCTACTCAGTAAGATTTAAAAACCAACTATAAATATTTTGGCAAACAAAATTATAAAAAACAGCCTTAAAATGCTTTATAATAGCTACTTTAGGGCTGTTTAGACTATAGAATTAAATTCTTGTGACCTGCGCTGGATTCGAACCAGCGACCTACTGCTTAGAAGGCAGTTGCTCTATCCAACTGAGCTAGCAAGTCGGAACTCTTATTGAAACAAAAACCCAACAATAAATTGTTAGGTTTTTAGTCGGAGTTGCAGGATTCGAACCTGCGACCTCCTGCTCCCAAAGCAGGCATTCTAACCGGGCTGAACTAAACTCCGATGGCAAGTGGCGGAGAGTAAGGGATTCGAACCCTTGCACCAGTTACCCGGTGACAGTTTAGCAAACTGCTCCTTTAACCACTCAGGCAACTCTCCGTTTCCGTTTATTGCGATGCAAAGGTAGCACCTTTTTAGTTACATTACCAAATGTTTCCGTAAATATTTTTATCTTTTTTTTAAATTTTTTCTAATTTGCTTATTATCAATATTTTAGCTAAACACCTTACGATAAATTCTATGAGATAGTTTGGCTTTTCTCCTAACAGTTCTTTACTTTGCAGTATATTTTACGCACTATTTGGCTTATGACTTGGTTCAGGTATCTCAATTCTTTAGACTTTTTTTTCATAGCTGTCTTTATTATTGCCTACGTTTTATATGTTTGGCGAATTTATCGCATAGCCAAAGTCTTGAATACTTCTTTTAAACGTATCATCGCCAAACTGTTGTTGCGGTTGGTTTATGGGACTCTCATCTTAATAGCTTTGTTAGGTCCTTCCTTTGGCGAGGTACAAAAAGAAATCAAAACTGTAGGCAAAGATATTTACATTGCCGTAGATTTATCGCAATCTATGGACGCAACTGACCTTTCGCCCTCCCGATTAGAAAAGGTAAAGTACGAACTCAAAAACTTGGTGCAGGCGTTGAGTGCAGACCGTATCGGTATCGTTATTTTTTCTTCGGAAGCCTTTATGCAGTGTCCTCTTACGTTTGACCAAAGTGCCTTGAGTATTTTTATAGAAACGATGAATACCAATTTAGTACCGTCCACAGGAACAGACTATTCTGCGGTACTCAAAATGGTTTTGCAGAAATTTACAGATGAAGACAATGACGATACCAATA
This sequence comes from Cytophagales bacterium, assembly GCA_947457925.1. GTDB lineage: Bacteria > Bacteroidota > Bacteroidia > Cytophagales > Thermoflexibacteraceae > JAAFKA01. The sequence continues at coordinate 15,689 of CANGYA010000080.1, forward strand.
AAAATAATTCAAGAGTGTTATTGTTAATCAGTGATGGCGAAGATTTTGGCGAAGAATCGGACAGTTATGTAAAAGACCTTGAAAGTGCCAATATTAAAGTTTTTACTTTGGGCGTAGGCACAAAAGAAGGCGGAAAAATTCCTTTTCGTAAAAGCTATAAAAGAGATGCTTCGGGCAGAGAAGTAATAACCACTTTGAATGATGAAAAACTGAAAGAAATAGCTACGGCTGTGAATGGTAAATATTTTGAGTTGAGCAATGTGCGAAACGACATGAAAGCCCTACTGAATCAAATACGCCAAATTAAGGGAGAGGTGAGAGATGTGAAAAAAGTCGATGTAGCCCAAAACAAATATAACTACTTTTTATTGCTTGCTTTGGTGTTAGTCGTCTTAGATATTTTGGTTACGATTAAGGTACTAAAAATATAAAATTGTAGGAATCACTACAAGTGGGTACAAAAATCAATCTTTTAGATAGTTATACAGCTATACTACTACTTTTGGTCGAAAATTTTCGTCATTTTATCGTAAAAAAAGAATATTTTACCGAAAAACTCTTTTTAATCAAATTTTCTTACCTATATTTGTATCAAAGTAAAAGGGAGGTTCATTACATCTGATTTCAGGTGTAAGAATTTTATTTGGTTTAATTAGCTTGTGGGAGAAACTGTTGTCTTTGGCAACAGTTTCTTTTTCTTTAGTTCTTTAGCCATAACTCAAATACGATTGTTAATTACTGTAATTCATAAGCCCCTAAGTCGGGCTGTTCATCTCTTTTCTTGCCCAAAATATCAGTTTTGATACCTACACGCAAACCAGCATTTACCGCAGGGCTTTGTTTGTCTAATGAATAATCATTTTTGAAAAGACTCTTAAATTTAGGAAAAATACGGTCTTGACTTTCCAAATTACTTGTACCAAAAGAAGTTTTGGTTGTAGTGCGAATCATGTTTTTTTGTACCAACGCCACAGCTTGGCTTGAGCTAATACCTAAAATAGATAATTCTTCTTCATTGTCCCCCCAAATAATATTGTTTTGCAAAATGGCTTGTAAAGGAGCTTCCAAAGTTTGTATTTGTCCTCTGTTGTCCTCGAAACGAAGAAAATTTGTGAGTAAAACGGCTGGTTGTTGGCGAATGACACTGCGGTAATTAACCAATGTGCAGTGTTGTAACCGATAATAACCGCCAATTTCTGCTTTAAATAAATGTTCCAAACAATTTGTCATCAACACATTTTCCAACACAATGTCTGAAGTAGCTGCCCAGATACCAGAGTTCAACATATTTTGAATTTTAGTATTACGTACTATCACATCTGGAATTGTGTCGCTATCAGGAATACCCACATACAAGCCTATCACGCCATTGCGGATTTCTGCATAGTTGATGTCTGCCCCTAAACTTTTTTCTGTAAATAAAATTCCGCCCCATTGCCCTACTAAATCGGCAAAACGACCATCATTCCGCACCCCTAACACTTGTACGGGTTTTTCGGCACTGCCTTGTATGTTGAGTTTCCCAGCCACTTTCATTAATGCCCCCGAAGCCATATATACAGTTACTCCTTCTTCTATAGTCAGTGTGCCTGTAGGCAAAATGCGGAGAGAATCTGCCACCAAAAACGGTTTGCTGCCCTTTCGCCACACCGTAGGCTGTGTAATATCTGCACTTTTGAGCAAAGTTACATCTTGCCCCCATGCCGTTAGTTTTACGTTTTGCAAGTTACTGTTGGTCGTAAATAATAAAGAATCTACAACCAACAAAGGCAAATCTTTTCGGCTTTCGGGCAGTTTTGTAGTTACCAAAATCAAAATGCTGTCTTTGCCCAAAATCCGTAAATTGTTTTGTTCATTCAAAGTTTTGCCATTAATGACCAAACTAAACGGAGAATTTGCCCCGCCTCCTATGCGTATATTGCTCACAATAACGGCATTGTTGTTAGGATTGTAAACAGTTAGTCGCCTTACAGTGCTTTTGGTCAATGTAAAAATCGTATCAAAGGCTACGGTATCCGTAGAAAAAGAAAGTTTGGCAGAGGTAGCCGTTGTAACTACCTCGTCTTGTAGGGTACAAGCCGTTATGAAAAGCAAGCAACACCAATACAATAAATTTTTGAGTCTGCCTTTTGGGTTATTTTCTTTCATTATGAAGTTAGCATTTTCCATCAATCAAAATAGGTGTATGGTAAGCAACTGATTTTTTTGCCATGTCTGTAGTAAAACTCACGTCTATTCTGCCCAAACAGATGCCAGCCCAACCTACTTGGTTTACAATGACTTTATGCCCATTTGCTTGTTGCACTTCGGTAGGTTTGCTTAATAATGTATGCGAATGCCCACCAATGATAATATCAATGCCTTCTACTTGTGCCAAATCTTGGTCAGAAACAAATTTTTTATCGGCGTATTCATAGCCTAAATGCGACAAGCAGATAATCAAATGACAACCTTTGGCTTTGAGTTCTTGTACCATTTCTTTGGCAACGGGAATAGGTGCTTGCCATACTGTATCGCCGTATAATTTGGTCGGTACTAAACCGTTAAGTTCTATACCCAAGCCAAAAACTCCTACCTTTATAGCCCCTTTTTGGTAGATTTTATAGGGTTTAGTCAAACCTTTGACAATAGTTTTAGAGAAGTCATAGTTAGCTACCAACACATCAAATTTGGCATTGGGTTGTTGTTTTACAAAGCCCGTCAAGCCTAAATCAAAGTCGTGGTTGCCCATTGTGGTAGCATCATACCCCATTTGGCTCATCAGTTTGTATTCTAATTCACCACCAAAAAAGTTGAAATAGGGTGTTCCCTGAAAAATATCTCCTGCGTCTAACAACAATACATTAGGTTCTTCTTTCCTGATTTTTTGTACCAAAGTTGCCCTGCGTGCCATTCCGCCCAAGCCCTTCCACTGGTTGCCTGTTTCTGGGAACGGCTCAATGCGTGAATGGGTGTCGTTGGTGTGTAAAATCGTCAATTTAAAATCTGTAGCCCCGAAGGTTTGTAGGGGAGAAAAGCCCAAACCCATTGCCGTTGCAGACAACAATGTAGTTCTCAAAAAATCTCGTCTTTCCATTGTTTGTATTTTTGGCAATAAAGATACAATTTTTTTTTGCTACAAAAAGGCTGTCTTTTGCAAAGACTTCTAACAAATTATTACTTTTGTTGCCCTAATGTAATAAGACAAAATAAAAGTATATTTGCCTTTAGGCGAATACATTGACTATCAAACTATTCGCCTAAAGGCAAATATAGTTTTATAACTTCCACTTACTTACAAATATTAAAATAATAACAGATACAGATGAAACATGAAGAAGAAGAATGGACAGAGGTAATTTCTTCGGAAATGCCATGGTGGAACTTAAAACTCAAAGAAGTTTGGCTTTATAGAGATTTGGTCAAACTATTCGTCTGGCGAGATTTTGTTGCTGCCTACAAGCAAACTATCTTGGGACCTGTATGGTTGGTGCTTAATCCCTTGATTAGTAGTGTTTTATATACCATTATGTTCGGGGTCATTGCCAATATCAATATGGAGGGTTCTCCTGCTCTATTATTCCAACTTTGTAGTATGACTTCTTGGAATTTCTTTTTGCGTAACTTTTCAGCTACCCAAGCCACTTTTTTAGGCAATGCAGGCATTTTTAGTAAAGTCTATTTTCCTCGCCTCACAGTGCCTATAGCAAGTGTGCTAACGAATATCATACAATTTTCGATTCTCATAGGCATTTATCTAATAGCTTTCTTTGGCTATAAATACATCTTAAAAGTTGATGTACAAATGAATGCTTTAGGTTTATTATCTCTTCCGCTACTGTTATTACTTAGTTCCGTATTAGGGGTGGGTTTAGGGGCTATTGTGGCTGCTTTTACTACTAAGTACAGAGATTTTGGTATTTTTATTGGCTATGCCATTCAAGTTTTGATGTATGGCTCTGCGGTAGTGTACCCATTGTCATTCGTAAAAGCACCCTACAAAGAGTGGTTGATGTACAACCCGATTGTTCCTCTAATGGAGGGATTTCGAAATGCTTTCTTGAATATAGGTTCTTTAGATTTTACCAATTTGCTTTATACGGCTGTGTGGGCTGTTATTGCTTTTTTTATAGGTGTCATTCTATTTAACCGTACAGAAAGAGATTTTATTGATACAGTGTAGTTACACATGATATTTTT